>NZ_CALHGC010000110.1 GCF_938029485.1 uncultured Treponema sp.
ATTTCGGAAGAAACCATAATGATG
Source organism: uncultured Treponema sp. (assembly GCF_938029485.1). Classification (GTDB taxonomy): domain Bacteria; phylum Spirochaetota; class Spirochaetia; order Treponematales; family Treponemataceae; genus Treponema. Next base: position 25 of record NZ_CALHGC010000110.1, read on the forward strand.
GCTTTTCCCTGTCCTGCAAGCATGCTGATAAAACGGTGAATTTCAGCCTTTGCACCGACATCGATTCCTCGCGTCGGTTCGTCAAGAAACAGAATATCCGGCTCGGTTAAAAGCCACCGAGCAATGAGAACCTTTTGTTGATTTCCCCCCGATAAAAATTGAATTTGCTGCCCGACACTAGGCGTCTTAATTTCTATCGACCGCACATATTCACTACAATCTTTTAAAATATTCTTTTTATGTAAAAGGCCAAAACGGTTGATATAGCGATTGATGTTGGATATTACGATATTGTCGCTCACCGGCAATACGGGAAAGATGCCTGAAAGCCGCCGATCTTCGGTAAGAAGCGCTATCTTATGTTTAATTGCATCACGGGGATTTTTAATCTGAACCGGTTTACCGTTTATTTTGACCGTTCCCGCTACAGCGCGGCGGATACCGAAAATAGTTTCGATAATTTCGGTTCTTCCGGCGCCTACCAAACCGGCAAGTCCCAGTATTTCTCCTTTCCGTAACGAAAAAGAAATATCAGTAAAATACCGTCCATCGCTTAAACCTTCTACCGAAAGGATATCCTCTCCGATAGGACAGGGAATTTTAGGAAACATCGTATCAACAGGACGCCCGACCATTTCGGTTATCATCTGTTCCATCGGTAAATCTTTCGCTGCATGAGACGCGATAAAATGACCGTCGCGGAAGATACTGACGGTATCCGCAATTTGCGCAATTTCATCCAGCTTATGCGTAATGTAGATAATGCTTTTATTTTCGCTTTTAAGCTTTCTTATAACGGAAAAAAGCTGATCTCGCTCCCTATCCGTTAAGGCGGAAGTTGGTTCGTCCATAATGATGAGCTTTGCGTCATAGGAAACCGCTTTTGCAATTTCTACCATCTGCATCTTTGCTACTGTTAAAGATCCAACCTTCGTCTTAGGATCTTCTTGCAGATGTACCTGTTCCAGTACAGCTTTAGTCATTTCATACATTTTTTTATGATTAACTAAACCGGTTCGATAAAGAGGCTCCCTTCCAAGCCAAATATTTTCCATAATCGGCCGTTCGGCTACGGGGGAAAGTTCCTGATGGATCATGGATATCCCCCACGAAAGCGCTTCTGCAGTCGTGTAATACTGCGGGAGCTGTCTGCCGTCAAAGATAATCTCGCCGGAACTCACCGGTTGAATACCGATAAGACATTTCATCAATGTCGATTTTCCAGCACCATTTTCTCCCATTAAGGCATGGACTTCCCCGCGTTTTACATCAAGATGTACGGAATCCAACGCACGCACACCGGGAAAAAGCTTCGAAATATTCTTCATCTGCAAAATGTAATTGCCGTCACTCATCCGTACATCCTCCATAGATGATCCGCCTCGTAAAAATAAACAGACCTTTTAAAGGCTCCTTATTTCAATAACGGAGAATCCTTATCAACCAATTGGAACGGTACCCACGTTATTTTTTCGGGGTTGCCACCCTTTATCTTTGTGGTGATAACCTTTGCAGCGCCACCACCTTGTCCGTTCGCATCCTGAAATACCGTTGCCGCCATCAACCCTTCGCGTACGGCATTCCGTCCGTCAAGCGTTGCATCTACACCGAGAACAAAAACATCTTTTCTATTCCCAGCTTCCAGCGCCTTAATAGCGCCCAGCGCCATTTCGTCGTTATTCGCCAATATCGCATTCAACTTATTTCCGTATGTCGTAATCCAGTTTTCGGTAACGGTAACCGCTTGGTCGCGCTGCCAGTTTGCCGTTTGTTCGGCAAGTACGGTAATTTCGGGGTATTTTGAAGCGAGCACTTCTTTATTTCCCTCAGTCCGCTTTAATGCGCCTTCATTTCCGAGGATACCAACCAAAATTGCAACACCACCCTTCCCTTGCAGCAGCTCCCCGACCCGCTCGCCTTGAAGCCGCCCTGCGACAATCTCCTGCGATCCGACATAGTACACACCGTCAGGCATACTATCTTCTTTACCGGCAAAAGGATTGCGGTTGACATAACAGAGTGGAATGCCGGCATTTCGTGCCGCATTGGTGATGGCATCCATCGAACTGGTATCTACCGGTACGACAATCAATCCCTTAACGCCTTTCGCAATAAAACTGTTTACCTGATCCTGCTGCTTGATAGTGTCCTCGGTTGCGTCGTTAACCTCAATCTGCCCTCCCGCTTCGGTAATAGCTGCTTTTGCAGCTTCCAGAATATAAGTCTGGAAAGTATCATTGAGATTATTGATACAATAACCTACCGTAAAGCCGTCGGTCTTTGTTTCGGATGCCTGAGGCGCAACAGCCTCTTTCTTTGTACACCCCAACAACATTGCAGCCACTGCTGTAACACACAACATTCGCTTTGCAAAAGTTTTCATCTTTTCCTCCTAATGT
>NZ_CALHGC010000111.1 GCF_938029485.1 uncultured Treponema sp.
ACCTGTATACCAATCACGAATCTTCTATCATTGGTCCCCGCTCCTTCGGGCAATCGCCGGCGGCGGCGGGAATTTTAGCCCGCGCCTTTATGCAGGGAAGCAATAAAGCGGGCGTACTGACTACGGCCAAGCATTTTCCCGGGCATGGCGACACCGCACTTGACAGTCACGGAAAGCTGCCGAGTATCGCTATTTCCGGAGAGACCTTCTATAATCGCGAACTGGTACCGTTTCAGTACCTTATCGAAGCGGAGATACCGGCAATTATGACCGGACATTTACACTTCCCCGCCGTATCCGAACACGGAGAGCCTGCCTCATTCTCTCAGTATTTACTGCAAACCGTGCTGCGTGGCCAGCTCGGGTTTAAAGGTTTGGTTATCACCGACGACATGATGATGCACGGAGCAATCCGCTATGCCGGTACGGTTGCCAAAGCAGTACAGCTCGCTATTGAGGCGGGAAACGATATTATCGAATCGTCTACCACGCCGCGCCTCTACGATGCATTTTGGACGGAAAATTTACAGCGGATGCAAACCAACGAAGCATTCAGGCTGCGGGTTAAAGACGCAGCGCGCAGAATTATCGAAACAAAACTGAGGTATTTTAAAAGCGGTAATGCAGTGCCGCTGTACCCCGATGTATATGCTATTCCCGAAAAGTTGCCCGATACCGAAGGTCAGACATTTTTTTTGTCCCTCGCGGCACGGGCGGTTACCGTTGTCCGCGGCAAATACATTCCGTATACTACTAAAACCGGAGAAAAGATACTGCTTGCCGGTTCATATCCCGCTTTTTTACAGGCAGGTTTAAAACGCTTTCCCGCCGCTCAAACGAGTAATTTGTCGGACGGTGTTTTTACAAAGACCGCGGCAAGCGATACCGTTATCTTCTGCCTTGCAAACGATTCGTCACTCCAACTTTTGCAGCGGCTCTATAAAACCTATCCTAAAAAACGGTATATTATTTTCTCCTGTCTTTCTCCGGTGCTTCTGTCGGATATTCCGGAAATCCCAACCGCGCTTGCTCTTTACAGCTATGCTCCGGCCTCGTTTACCGCAGGTTTTGGGGCATTGCTCGGTGATTTTGAACCGCAGGGGCATCTCCCGCTCGACGGTATCAATTAGATAGGACATCTTTGGAGAACCGGTGTTTTTTAGAAATGTCCGATAGTAACGGACACAATCAGGAAATTATATGACCCCGCATACATTAGAAGTTTTGGAATTTTTCCGCATCGCGGAAATTATCGCAGGTTACTGCAAATCGGAAGAGGCGCGGGCACGCTGTCTACAAAAACGTCCCTTGCAGGATGCGGCGGAAATTGCCGCAGTAAAGAAGGTGGGAGAGGATATTCTCGGATTTTTACAGGCAGATAAACCGCTCCCGATTAAAAATCTCCCGCCGCTTGATTCCGTATTAAAACAGCTTCATACCGCAGGGGTCTGTCTTACCATAGAGGAACTTTATGCGGCGGGGCTTTTGTCGCTGCAAGCCGGTGAGTTGAAGGCTTGGACTGTAAAGCAAAAGCGGACGGACAGTGCCGCGTGTACACTCATCGAATCGATGCCGCCGCTTCCGCAAACCGAGCAGGCAGTGTTCTCGTTTATCGACAAGAACGGAGCGTTGCGCGACATCCCCTCATTGATAGCTATCCGAAAAAAGATGCAGCGTATCGAAGCCGATATCGAAAAAACAATACGGAGTTACTGCACCGACGAGTCTACCAAGGGAATGCTGCAAACGCCTGCGCCCGTACTGCGGAACGGCAGGCAGGTTATCGCCGTGCGTTCCAACTTTAAGGGGCGGATTAAGGGCATTATCCACGAATACTCCCAGTCGGGGCAAAGCTTTTACCTTGAACCCGAAAGCATCGTATTACGCAATAACGAATTGATGCGGGCGCAGGCTGAGTATGAACAGGAGCTGCACCGCTTGCTGGTGAGCATCAGCGCAAAGGTCGCGGCGGAAGCGGAGGCGCTTGAACGGGTATACGAGTTCGTGTTGGAGTTGGACTGCGCCGCTGCTGCCGCCGGCTGGGCATATTCCGAAAACGGAGTCTTTGTACCCGGTACGGGGGACTCTCAATACTTTTATTTACAGGCAGCGCGGCACCCGCTTCTCGGCGCTGCGGCGGTTCCCATCGACCTTAAACTGACGGCGGAAGAGCGGATATTGATTATCACCGGCCCGAACACCGGCGGCAAAACCGTCAGCTTAAAGACCGCCGCCCTCTTTGTTCTATTAAACCAAACCGGCTGGCCGGTACTCGCAGGGGAAGAAACGCGGCTGCCGGTGTTCCGCTATGTCGGCTGCGCCATCGGAGATGAGCAATCGCTCGACCGCTCGCTTTCTACTTTTTCCGCCTATATGCACACCGTCGGGGAACTCTTGGAAGCGGCGGATGAGGAAAGTCTTATTCTCCTCGACGAACTTGGCAGCGGTACCGATCCTCAAGAGGGCGGCGCGCTTGCCATGGCAATTTTGGATGAGCTGTTTACCCGCCGCTCGCGTGTTTTTGTCACGAGCCATCACGGTGTGCTGAAAAACTATGCGTACCGGAAAAGCGGCTGCGTGAACGCTTCCGTATCCTTTGACGAGGCGACGCTCCGCCCCTCATACCGGATACTGATGGGCATACCCGGCGAAAGCCGCGCCGTCGATATTGCGGAAAAAAACGGATTGCCCGCTGAAGTTATCAGTGCCGCCCGAGCTTATATGGCGGACAATTCCGCCGATGCCGCCGCCCTCATCAAAGGGTTGATGGAAAAGCATGAGCAGCTTGCGGTATTTGAACGGGAAAAAGACGAGACGGAAAAAGCATTGCGGGAAAAGCAGCGCCGCTTCGATTTAAACGCGCTCAAGCTCCGTCAAAAGGAGCAAGTCCTCCGCTCGCAGGGATATAAACGCTTGAACGATTTATTCGAGCAAAAACGCAACGAAATAGAAAACCTTGTACGGGAAATTCAGGAAGGGGAACTGACACACGAAAAAACGAGTAAGCTCAAGCAGTTCTTTGCCGATTTCGGACAAACACTTGCAGAAGAGCAAACGGATATCCGCAATGAACAGGAGGAACTTTCCGCTCTACAGCAAGCGCTGCGGAATCGGGAGCTGACACAAGCTCACGGAAAACCTGCAACCGGTATGCCTGCAACCGGCAGTCCGGCGGCGGAGCTTACCGAAGGGATGGAGGTGTTTATCCCTCATCTGCACCGGCGCGGCACCATCATTCGGAAAGAAAAAAAGAACTGGCTGGTAGCGGTCGATACCGTTAAGATGACATTCTCCGCCGATAAACTCGAACCACTCAATTCGTCTGCCGTCGCATCGTTACGCACGCCGCAGGTTGTCGTAGAGGCGGAACTGCATAAGGAAAGCCGTCCGGAGCTTGAGCTGCGCTTACTGGGAATGAGACTTGACGAAGCTGAAAAGCACCTGCAAAATCAGCTTGATCTCGCCCTGATGCACAATATGCAGGAATTTTCGATTGTTCACGGGAAAGGAAACGGCGTACTGCAAACAATGGTACACGAAAAACTGGCCGCCGCTCCGTATATCGCAGAGTTTTTCTTTGCCCGCCCCGAACACGGCGGTACCGGTAAAACTATTGTGCGCCTACGGTAACGGTAGGATTCGGATGTACAGTTCTTGATAATTCGAAATTATGCCTTCTTGCTTTTATTGAGGGCGGCAATCCATTCTTCCCTACGTGCAGGACGCATAATTCTAATGCCGTCCATAGCGGTACGAATTGCTTCCGAAAAGGCTCCTTTTGCAGATCTGTCGATAACACGTACAACGGGAAAA
>NZ_CALHGC010000112.1 GCF_938029485.1 uncultured Treponema sp.
TTAAAACTCTGTACGCCGATCGGCAATTTTCGTGGAAAACTCATGGGGTAAGTATAGCAGGATTTGTCCAGTCCGGCAATTTCGATGTATGGCTTATACTACCGGGCACCCGTTTTGCCGTGCCCATCGTATTACCTCATTCATCCGTTTTTGATACCCTTTTGCACCCTTACTTTGAAGCCACGATAAATTATCCAAATCGATACGGAATGTTACCGACTTTTTAAGCGGTTTCCAATACTTAAAGTGCCCCCGCGCAAAATCTTCTTCGGTTAATTCCGGAATATCATTTGTGTTAATCTGCGTGTCGGGCACTGCACAAGCTTCACATTTGGCAATATATTCTTCTAAGTCTGTCATAATACATTTTCCTTTCCCGTGCTGTTGCGGGACGAGCTGAGATAATATGAATCCGATCGGTCTCCGTATATACAACTTGCACAATGCTTAGACCCGACTTTCCCACATATCCAAAACCGTTATATCTATCTTGCCCATCGTCCGAATATTTTATGTCGTATATCTCATAAAAATAAGGGTCGTCAAAGACAGGTAAAATATCTCTAAACGAAATCCCATTATTGTTTGCATCCTTGTGGCTGCGGATGTTTGCTTTTTCTTTTTCAGACCACCACTCGAATCTGCCGAACCTAACAAGCTCACCTTTTAGCATTATCTACAACCTATAACTGTAATAAGTATATAATGTATGTACGTAATTGTCAATAAATTTTAAAATACAAGGAGATGCGCCGTATATTTTTAACAGGAACCTGACGCATCGGCCTTATCTACCGTTATCTTCCATAACCGGTGAATTTTTTTATTTCGAAAATCTTCCGGTATCGACTGTGTGCTGATATCCTGCACGGTAAAGAGCGTATTTTGACAAACAAACTTATCCGCTCCCATGCTGCCGGAGAGATTATCCGAAAGTTCCGCCGTGTTAAAACGCAGTGTCCGCGAATTCGTAGAAAAGTACAAAACACCTTCTTCCGCCAATACCTGACAGCAGCTGCGGATTAAATCCTGCCAATGCCGGTTCACATCGAAGAATTGAGGTGTCCGCTTTGAATTGGAAAACGTCGGCGGGTCGCAAATAATGATATCCCAGCGCTCCTTCCGTTTTGCTGCCTGCTCCAAAAAAAGACGGACATCATTCTGCACAAACCGGCAGCGGTCGGGATCGGCGACACCGTTCAGCTGAACATTTTCATGCGCCCATTGCAAATAGTTTTTTGATAAGTCAACCGAACAAACTCGCCGCGCTCCATTTACCAACGCATGAACGGAAAAAGAAGCGGTATAGCAGAATAGATTCAATACCGTCTTTCCGGCAGCGCTCTCAGCAACTACAAGTCGAGTAGGCCGGTGATCAAGGAACAGTCCGGTATCGAGATAATCGGATATATTGACAAAGAAGCGGCACTTACCTTCCCGCACGATAATCCGCTTTCCCGTATCGGCAATCTTTTCGT
>NZ_CALHGC010000113.1 GCF_938029485.1 uncultured Treponema sp.
GTCATGAAAGATGGTTAACGCTTCATTAAAATCCTCGTGAAAAATACTTAGTACTTAGTCTATAAATTCAATTTCCATCTGATAATTCTTAGCCGATATGGACAATAATTAAAAGTTGGAAACATATCAAAATAATCCATTATGGATAACTTTCATCTCATATATTTTTCTTAACTTTGCCAATAACTAATCCTTAAAAAATGATTAAATGACTTATAATTAAGTATTTACATCATAATAAGAAAAAGGAAAAGTGACATTGAAATTGAATAAAATAGAAAACTATAATACAATAGATAATGGAAATAACGAAGCGTAACGGTGAAAAGGAAGCCTATGATAATAATAAGATTTCAACAGCCATCAAGAAGAGTTTCATCAGTACAGGGAAGAATGTTCCAGACAATGAAATAGCAGGAATGGTCAGTAAAGTAGAACAGTTCATCACTGACAATCCCGAGCTGCGCACTGTCGAGGACATCCAGAACCGTGTGGAGAAGTGCCTCATGGAACATGGCCATTACGAAGAAGCGAAGAACTACATTCTCTTCCGCCATCAGCGCAACGAACAGCGGCAGGCCATCAACTACATTGCGTGGGCTGTCGACGACCGCCAGCTGGCTGATGTCCTGCACCGTGTGGCACACGAATACCGTGAACGGGCCTACAGCATGGTGACGCTTCAGGAGAAGTTTGCCAGCTTCAGCAAGCCGGGAATGTCGCACAGAGACGCCATTGACGCACTCATCAAGGCGGCTGTAGAGCTGACGACACCCGAGGCACCGGCGTGGGAAATGATTTCCGCACGCATCCTCTCGTACCGTTCCGAACAGAAAATCAGCCGGTTGGAAGACGAACTGGGCCTCAAGACCTTCTACCGGAAAGTGAAATACATGACCGAAGAAGGGCTTTACGGCGATTATATCCTACAGAACTACAGCGAAGAAGAAATCAACGAGGCGGCTTCCTTCATACGACCTGAACGAAACAAACTGCTGAACTACTCTGGACTCGACCTGCTGCTGAAACGCTATGTCATCAAGAACTATTCTGGTAAGGTGATTGAGCGGGTACAGGAGATGTTCCTCGGTATCGCACTGCACCTGGCCATGCCGGAGAAGAAGGAGAACCGTCTTCTATGGGTACAACGTATCTACGATCTGCTCAGCCGGCTGGAAGTGACCATGGCGACACCGACGCTCTCGAATGCCAGAAAACCAAACCATCAGCTCTCAAGCTGCTTCATCGATACTGTACCCGACAGTCTGGACGGCATCTACCGTTCGCTGGACAACTTCTCACAAGTGAGCAAGTTCGGCGGTGGCATGGGGATGTACTTCGGAAAGGTACGTGCCACAGGTGGCAATATCCGTGGTTTCAAAGGCGTAGCCGGCGGTGTCATCCGATGGATGAAACTCGTCAACGACACCGCTGTAGCGGTAGACCAGCTGGGAATGCGACAGGGTGCCGTGGCAGTTTACCTGGATGTATGGCACAAGGATCTTCCCGAGTTCCTGCAGCTCCGTACCAACAACGGCGACGACCGCATGAAGGCACACGATGTATTCCCTGCGGTGTGCTGCCCCGACCTCTTCTGGCGCACCGTCGATGAGGACATCAATGCCCCGTGGTACCTGATGTGCCCTCACGAAGTCCTCACGGTAAAAGGCTATGCGCTGGAAGACTTTTACGGCGAAGAATGGGAAAAACGCTACAATGATTGTATCAACGATAATCGAATTTCCAAACGGGAAATCCCGATAAAAGAGCTGGTGCGCCTCATTCTGAAATCAGCGGTAGAAACCGGCACGCCGTTCATCTTTAACCGCGACCATGCAAACCGCGCCAACCCGAACGGGCATCAGGGCATGATCTACAGCTCCAACCTCTGTACCGAAATTGCGCAGAATATGAGCCAGATCAAGACAGTGAACACCGAAATTAAAACACAGGATGGAGAGACTGTGGTTGTAACTGTTACAAAGCCCGGCAATTTCGTCGTCTGTAATCTCGCATCGCTTGTACTCGGTAATATCGACACGGATAACGAGACCGAGCTGGAAGGTGTCATAGAAGCGGCGGTACGTGCCTTGGATAATGTAATCGATCTCAATTTTTATCCCGTACCGTATGCAAAGATCACCAACGAGCAGTACCGCGCTATCGGCTTGGGCGTTTCGGGCTATCATCATTTACTGGCAAAAAAACACATTGCGTGGGAAAGCGAGGCGCACCTCCGCCTTGCCGATGAGCTGTTTGAAAAAATCAATTACTACGCAGTGCAGGCGAGTATGCGTATTGCTGAAGAGAAAGGCACATATAGCCTCTTTGAAGGCAGCGATTGGCAAACCGGCGCGTATTTTGACAAACGCGGCTATCATTCCGAACAGTGGACAGCGCTGCGGGATGCAGTTGCCCGACACGGTATGCGGAACGGCTATCTGTTAGCGGTCGCTCCTACGAGTTCCACCTCGATTGTCGCGGGCACCACCGCCGGCATCGATCCCATCATGAAGCGCTATTTTTTGGAGGAAAAGAAAGGCTCGTTGGTACCCCGTGTTGCTCCAGCCCTCTCGCTCGAAACCTATTGGCTGTATAAAAACGCCCACACCATTGATCAGCTCTGGAGCATCCGCGCCTGCGGTCTCCGCCAGCGTCATATCGATCAGGGGCAATCCATGAACTTCTACATTACCAACGAGTACAGCTTCCGGCAGGTGCTCAACCTCTATGTTGAAGCATGGAAAAACGGCGTAAAATCCGTCTATTATGTCCGCAGCCGCTCCCTCGAAGTGGAAGAATGCGAAAGCTGCAGCTCGTAGGATATCCAACCGGAGAACATGATACCTTCCTATCCATATTCTCCGTCCCTACCGATGCGTTCGATACCTCATTGCCGTTATACGCTGTTACCCGCCGCTTTACTCCGTTTTGTTTAAGGTGAGCCGGACGAGCGTGTCTTTTTTGGGATCGGGGTAGATGTTGATGCTGAATGCGTTTTTTGCAGCGTTCATTGAGATGGGGTATGCCCATTCTATTTTACGCAAGTGCGGCGCTGCCGCCCCTTTGAATACGGCATTGAGCCGGAACATTTTGCCGCCCGAAAAAGAGTCGGACGCACAGCTGTAGGTGCCGCTTGCTTCCTGTACGGTTTCAACGCCGAGCGGACTTGTGCTGGTTACTTTTACAGTGCATTTGGATTTTTCACCGAAGCTGATTTCGTAATAATCTTCAAAATCATCGCCCGAAAGGGTACCTGTCCATACACCGGTAAAATAATTGGGCGCCGGCATTTTGCGTACGCATTCGGCGGCAAAGGCGGGCAGTTTTTGCTCATAATCGCTCCAGTAATTGAGCGTCATTTTGGCGGAATGCAGAATCGTGCCTTTTTCTACGTCAACCATGCGGGCGGTAATGTACAAGGGACAGCCGAGTGCGGCAACCGTCCCGACGATGATACAGTCCGCCCCAAGCCCCTTACCCAATTTTTTAGCGGTTTTAATGTCTACAAAGGGGCTGGACTGAAACGCATATTCCGCCATTATTTTGTCGAGCCGCTTGCGCTCCACCACCGTAACATCGCCCGACTTTACCAGCTCGTGAATGAGTAAGTCGGTCATCATCGCAATATTGCCGTCAAAGTCTTTGTTGTCGCAGTCAAATTCAAACACGGCAACCGTCTGGGCAAAGCCCTGTACATAAAGCAGAGCAAAAATGAGGGTAAAGAAAGTTGATAAAAGATATTTTTTCATGATGTATTCCTCCTAAAGAATAATATTGTAAAAAAGTTAAAATGCACGGACAGCACGAACGGAGTAATAATTACTAAGAGCACTATAGTGATAACGATGAGACGGCTCTCTATTCAAGAAATAATATTGATCGGAAGTCCAGTATTTTTTTGTTGATTCAGCTGTAAGCCGTTCCGATTGTGTTGCTATCATTAATTTTGCTTCTTCAAGGTTTGGTAAAAACCATTCGCCTGCTTTTGAGGTTTTGGTTGTATATTGTGCACATCGGTATGCCGCACAGTTTTTGACCGAAGGATATCCTTTTGCTTTTATCATGTGATAAGTATTACTTTTTCCATAACCTAATTTTGATATAGTATTATCTATATCATTTCCCCATTTACTTTCACCCAAATTTGTTTTTGACATTTCCAAATAGTGACACCGCATAACACCGCCTTTTCCGTCGTATACATCAAAACCTTCCGGTGAAACATAAAATACAATACCGCTGCCTTCTCCTATATCGCCTATCTTGTATTTCTTTATAGGTGCGCCTCCTGTTTTGCTGCTCAATTCCATGCATATCT
>NZ_CALHGC010000114.1 GCF_938029485.1 uncultured Treponema sp.
CAGCGAAGCCCGCCGCATGGGAATCCCGATTGTCGCAGTAGTCGATACAAACTGTAACCCTGAGGGTATTGATTATCCGATTCCGGGTAACGATGATGCTATCCGTTCGATTTCTTTATTCACTCAGATTATTGCAAATGCCGTTATCGAAGCTGATAACGAAAGCGGCCTCAAGATCATTGAAAATCTGCAGGACGGCGATGAAGGCTTCAACGATTCCGCTGTCGATCCGTATCAAGACCGCGAAGATGAAGAAATTACCGATTATTCAAATTACACCCCTTCGGAAAAGAACGAAACCGAAGAAGAAGCGGATGACGGAAGCAGCTCTTTAATCGACGAAGACACGCTGTACGGGGATCGCTAAAAAGCGCGGCCGGCTGCTAAAAAATGAAAATACTTTTCGCGGCTGCCGTGTACTTTCGCCACCCTCATCTATATTTAAGGAGAAAACAGTTATGGAAATAAAAGCATCTGATGTAAAGGCGCTCCGCGAAAAGACCGGCGCCGGCATGATGGAATGTAAAAAAGCCCTGCAGGAATGCAACGGCGACGCAAAAGAAGCGGAAAAATACTTAAAAGAAAAAGGTCTTGCCGCCGTTGAAAAACGAGCGAGCCGCGCGACCAGCGAAGGTATCATCGTCGTTAAGACCGCCGATTCCAAAGCGGTGATGGCGGAATTAACCTGCGAGACCGACTTTGTCGCAAAAAATGCCGATTTTATTGCAGTCGGCGATAAAATTGCAGAGACTGCTCTTGCAAAAGGCTATACCGATGTTCAACAAGAATTGAGCGATATGGTGCTCGACCTTGCAACACGCGTACGCGAGAATATGGGCTTGCGGCGCTTAACTGCCGTACAAGCGGGCGGCGATGAATACATTGCGCATTACGTCCACTCCGACAAAAAAACCGGCGTTATCGTCGTATTGAAATCCGATAAGTCCGCCGTATTTGCCGACAAAGCATTTAAGGACTTTGCTTATGACTGCTGTCTGCACGCAGCGGCGTTTACTCCGCTTTATGTAAAGAAAGAAGATGTCGATGCGGCATATATCGACGAACAGCTTGAAGTATTCCGCGGACAGGTTGCCGAATTGCAAAAGCCTGACAATGTAAAGGAAGGAATCGTAAAAGGAAAGCTCAATAAGCATTTAGCCGAAATCTGCTTTCTTGAACAAGCCTTTGTTAAGGACGATAAGATGTCCGTAGCGGCAAAAATGAAAGAAGTAGGAAAGCAGCTTGACGCAAATATCAGCCTTTCAAAGCTTGTACTGTGGCAGCTTGGCCAATAGAGGACGGATATGAGCGATATTCATAGTGTCTATGAAGAAAAAATGAAGAAGTCGATTGCGGCGTTGAAAGATGATTTTAACGGACTTAGGACAGGCCGCGCTTCCGCTTCTTTGTTTGATAAAATACGGGTTGACAGCTACGGGCAGCCGACGCCGCTCAATCAAGTGGCGACTATTTCTATTCCGGAAGCCCGCTTAGTGGTTATTCAGCCGTGGGATAAATCGCTGTTGGGAGAAATCGAAAAAGCTATCCTTAAATCGGAGCTTTCGTTAAATCCCGCTAACGATGGAAAACTTATCCGTATCGCAATTCCGCCGCTTACCGAGGAACGCCGGAAAGAGCTCGCAAAACAAGCGAAAAACTTTGCCGAACAGTGCCGCGTTGCAATCCGCAATATTCGGCGTGATGGAATTGATGATGCAAAAAAACAGCAAAAAGAAGGACTTTTAAGTGAGGATGCGTTAAAAGCAGCTGAAGAAAAGTTCCAAAAAGCAACGGACGCTCATATCAACGATATCAATAAGCTCCTTGCCGAAAAAGAAAAAGAGATTATGGAAGGTTAATGACAGTGCAGCATATTGCCGTCATTATGGACGGCAACGGGCGATGGGCCGAGCAGCGGGGATTAGCTCGTACAAAAGGACATCAAGAAGGACTGGAAGCGGCGAAACGGATTGTCAAAGCTGTCTCCGATTTGCATATACCGTATATCACTCTGTATGTATTTTCAACGGAAAACTGGAAACGTACGGAGGAAGAAGTCGGTTTTTTGATGGGCTTGATTCAAAAGCATCTCCGCGCGGAGCTCGCCTTTTATGCTGCGAACAATATTAAGGTAAGACATATCGGTGATGCGGCCGCTTTGCCGCGTGCAATTCAAACGGAAATTGCCGATATAACGGAAAAAACGAACCATTACACGGGAACAACCGTGCAGTTAGCCATCAACTACGGTGGAAAAGATGAAATTGTCCGTGCGATAAAAAAATTGAACAGCGTGCAGCTTGAATCGCTTACGGAAGATGCTTTTGATCTAATGCTCGACACGGCGGGTGTGCCGCCTGTTGATCTTGTTATCCGTACCGGCGGGGAAAAGCGTTTAAGCAATTTTTTATTATGGCAAACCGCGTATGCCGAATTTTACGGTACGGATGTCTTGTGGCCGGATTTTACACCCGCCCACTTGATGGAAGCCTTAGACGCTTACGGTAAACGCACACGGCGCTTCGGAAGGATCGTATGAAAAAGATTATTGAACGGATAATAGTGTTTGTTGTCGGCTTGCCTCTTATAATCGGTTCGGTATATTTTTTGCCGTATCAGCATTTTTTGGTGCTGCACTTTGAAATATTTATCGTTACGGCTCTTTCGATTATAGAAATCCGTGCTATGTTTTCCCGAAAAATTGCCATGTATTCTACACCGGTTGTGTTATGTTCCGGATTAATTGTCCCTGTTGCTGCCTACCTTTATACGATTGGACTTTTTTCCCGCATCGGGATGGTTGTAACCGGTATCGGTGCGCTCTATTTTATCTTCTTTGTTGAAACCTTTTATTCATTTTCAAAACCCTTTGAAAAAAGTATCGAGCGTATGTGTTCTGCAGTATTTGTCATTTTTTATCCGGGCATTTTATTCATCTTTATTTCCGCAATGACACGCTGGCCGTCCGCTTCTATTATTATTGCCGTATTTTTGCTGATGGTTTTTTTGTGCGATTCGCTTGCATGGCTTTTCGGCATATTATTCGGGAAAGGAAACCGCGGTTTTGTACCGGCGAGTCCGAATAAAAGCATCGTCGGTTTTATCGGCGGACTCATCGCGGCGACGGCAGCGGGGTGGCTGGCTTTTAAACTGTTCCCATCCGCGTTCGGAAAAAGTTTAAACGGCTCGTTGATAACGGGTTTTTGTACCGGAGTAGCCGCCATCATCGGCGATCTTATCGAATCTATTTTTAAGCGCTCTGCCGAAGTAAAAGATTCCGGGGCGCTCATACTCGGACGCGGCGGTAT
>NZ_CALHGC010000115.1 GCF_938029485.1 uncultured Treponema sp.
GAAAATACCGACCGTCTCTTTGGGTATGACGCCGATGGTATGCTGATACGAAATATGCTGCGGGTCAAGTGCAATAAAAAATTCCGGTGTAAAACCGTGTGCACAGACGGCGGGGAAAGCCGTGTCGGTGCAAAAGAGTGTATACCTCTGCCGGTGGTTTTTTAGCGGCAATAGGCCTTTCTCTAAATTCGGGCCTGCACCCAGTATGAGCGCCGTTCTGGTAGTATCCGTCTGAGGGTATTGGGGGGTAACGGAGCCTGCGAGGCGCAAATTCAAAAAAATATTCCGCAGCCAGATTTTCCCGAAATGAACTTGAACGGAAAAATCCGCTTTGATTTTTTCGAGGGCGTGTTCGATGTGATGCGGTAGATCTTTTATTTGAGTCTTATAGTATTCGCTCCATGTCCGCAGGATGTGATAGCCGAAAGTGCCGTGTATGGCCGGTAAGTAGGCTGCCGTAAGAGCGGATTCAAAAGAAATATCGGTGCACGGGGGCAGGAGAAATACCCTGTTGTCAGATAACAGATCCGTATAGTCGATGAGCGAAAGCAGTTGTTTGAACGATTCATAATCGGATTCCGTAACCGCACAAAAGGAGTGAGGATATTTAGTTAAAAAGATTTTGATTCGGTCCCCGTTACCGAGTCCGCAAAAAAGCATAAAACCTACGGATGCAGTAACGGCGCGTTCCGCTTCCCGTGTCGGATTATAGAGAGATTGCAGCGCCTGTCCCGATGCAAAGAGCGGTACCGGTTCTCCCGTTTTTGCCGCCATGATACCTTTATAGGCGGTTCCTATGCGCGAATGTTGGAGACTTTCTGCAATATCAGGCCGTGTAAGTTTTATCGCGGTAAGATTCTTCTCTAAGACCGTCATGCTTCTATCCTTTTAATGAGCGCTCCGAGTACACGGTGAATCTGTTCGGTTAGGTTTGCCTGCATTTGTTTATCTGCCGGATTTTTGATTACCTTGCAGTAAGCGGTGTAGCTGCACAAGGCGCATATCTGTTTTTCAAGGCTCGGTACATTCTCTGTCAGCCGTGCAGGTTCCGCTGCGATAAGCTCCGGAATTTCGGTATACAGCGTATTTAATAGTGTAAGCGCTATCTGTGTGCGCTCCATACGGGAGAGGGCGGTGTAGGGGACTGCAGAAAACCGTGCCTCATTCAGGGTGCCGTTTTTATGTTCGGCAGGTGCATTATCGCTGCCGAATCGTGCATTGTGCGTACGTCCGGCAGCACCTTCCTGCCGGCAAACGAACTGAGCGTCTTCGATGATACCGGTTGTTAGATCTACGGGTTTGATATTCGGGAGCGGGGCGCCTCCCGTACCGGTGCGGAAAAATCTCCGTGCAGATTCCGGCGGCAGCTGCAAAAACCATTGCCGGTAGATCTCGAGTGATTGAGCCGCAAAGTTTTGCACGGTCAGTGCTCCTGCAAGCGGGTTGAGTTTGTTTGCAGCAGTCAAAAGCCGTGCGATGCTCGCATGCGGCCGTGCATGGGCAAAGCCTTTTGCAGCAGCCAAATCGACACCGGCAAGTATGATAGTGCGGTCGGTATGCTGCAATAGCAGTTCACAGGCCGTTCCCGTTACGGTGCCGTTTTCACGTGCAGTTACCGATTGTAAGTTTGCCGCTGTAAAGAGCACGGTTTCCAACGGGGAGCTGTAGGAAAGCGGTATGCAGGGATGTGTCTGTAGGATCGATGCGGGAACCGCTGCTTCGAGCGGAAAGGCAACGGGCACTCCTGCAGGGAGCTTGCCAAAATGCTGCAATGCCCAATAGCCGGCGTCGGTGCTTATGCACAGATCTATCGGGATATTCCGCGCCGTAAGAGCTGCGCACGCTGATGATACGGCAAGAAGAGAGTAGGGGGCTGCTTGCCGCGCAGTAAGTTGTTCCAACGTCGGCCCCGCTCCCGCTAGGATGAAATCTCGCATTCCGAAGTGCGGAATGGCAGGGTGTTCAAGTCTGATAAAGTTATCGAACGTGTTTTTGAGCCACTTATTTCCGAAGAATGAGCGGGTATGCATGACACTTGTAAGGATATCGATTGTATACCGGATGTCTTTCCATATTGCATCCGCCTCATTGGGAAAAGCTTTATCGGCAGGTTTCCAGCTTAAAAAACGAGTTCCTGCTAATTGTTCATCGGGTATATGCGACAACAGAAAAAAAGGTAAACTGCCGCCTTTCGGCCGCCAGACGGCATCCCAAAGATTATCGAAACCGGAAAAAAGCGTTTCACTGTATCGCACTGCAATGCATTTTGTACAAGGAAATTTCGCTTTCAGTACGGGGGCAAGGTAAGATTCACCCGGTTCCGTTATGACGATAACCGAAGGATACCCTTCAATGGCCGCGGCAAATTGTTCCGCTTCTTTATGCGGGTTGTATTTTGAATGGAGACGGAAGGGAGACATATAAGCGAGCCACAGCTATGCAGAAATTGCATAGCTGTGGGAAAAGGTTCTATATTTAGGAAATACCTAATTCTTCAAAAAGATGCTTGTAAGTTTCAAAATATTCAGACTTAGCAAACTCTTCGATCTTCTTTTCGGGCAACGCTTCCAACAGTTGATCCATATAAGAGAGAACCGATTTGATCTCATTTTTAAGCTCTAGCGGGATGGAAACGGCCGCTGCCCGTTTTTTTGCTGCTGCCTGTAACAGGGTTTCTTGTTTCGATTCCTCGGATACGCTTTCGTTTTCTGCTTCCGGCTCCAATTCGGGAACTGCATCCTCAGAAACGGCAGTCAATTCTTCGATCGGCGCTTCCGAACTCTCGGGTTCGGTTTCCGGTTCGACAGCATGACCATCGGCGATAAAAGGCTCTTCGATAATTTCTTCCGTTATCTCCGCTTTGTCGGCGGTTGAGTCGTCGGCAAACGGATTGGGGAAATCTTCGTCTTTTTGAAGTTCATGAATGGTTTGTCTTTCGTCCGTCTCACTAGCCGGTTGTTCTTGTTCGGTAACCGGTTCCGCCTCGGAAAGCGGAACTTCAATTTCCTGTTCGGAAGGTATATCGAAAGATTCGATGTTTATATCTTCAAAGTCGGCTTCGTCATCTGCAGGTTCCGCTTCTTCAACTTCTTCAAGTTCGGTTTCTTCTTGCTCCGTTGCCGAATCTTCGCCGATAAGTTCAATGTTTTCGTCTGTAACTTCCGATTGGTCGTCAAGATAGCTGAGATCTTCGGGTAACGAGGTGATAGGAGCCGCTTCTACATTAAAGACGGGATTGGAATCAAGGAGTTTCTCTCCTTCCGTTTCAGGTTTATAATTGCTGTCTGCATCTGCCGGATGCGATTCTGCAATACTATCTTCAAATGCATGATCGGACGGCGAAGTTCCTTCTATCTCCGGATCAATATCTTTAGTCAGCACGGGCGGTACTTCATAGTTTTCAGCAGTTTCCGTTGCCTGCGGATCTTCGGCAACCGTCCGCTCTCCTTCTTCGGCATTCCGTTCTTCGGTAAAATCTGCAGTGATAAGGATATTATTTAACTCATCTCCGGTCAGAGCAATCGTTTCATCAGTGTCGTCATCGCTGAAAAAGCCCGAATTCTCCGTTTCGACAGTTTTATCTGCTTGATGTACTGCAGCGTCTCTGGCCGGCGTTTCAGGAACGGCTTTTGCTTGAGCCGCCATGCCTGCTTTCAAACTGTTAAGTTCGACTTTCAGATCGCTGATTTCGTGAGCGATTTTCATCAGCAATTCGGTGGCTTTGTCTTGTTCTGCTGCGGATGTTTGGGGAGCTGCTGCGTGCATCGCCTTTCCATGAGCCGGCTCTTCCGTTTTGCCTTCATCATTTCCGTGTACTTCAGACCGGCGGGTTGAAAGCAGATCCTGTTTTACCGCTTCAATATCATCAAAGAAGGCGGTTTTTTCCGTATCGGAAGCTTTTTCGTCGGTTTTACCCTCGTCCGCGCCGAAAATTGAAATGTCGGCATTGTCTTCCACAACTTGTGAGGAAAGCTCGGAAAGCGGCTGCACTTTTGATGCTTCATCGTCCGCCGTAACATTAATATCTAAGCCAGTCTCATCTTTCCGTTCGTTGTGTTCGGCTTTTTGCGCTTTGGAATCATTATTTTTGAGAATATCGTCAAAATCTTCGACCTGTTCGAACTCATCGGTACTTGAGCCGGTACCCGACGGATCGGCATCTTCAAAATCTTCAAGTGAAATCTCACTGAAGTTTTCGAGATCTGCAGGAGATTCGCCGTTATTATGCGAAACTGCCGTATCGTCCGCAATTTCGGTAAAATCAATATCTATCGGTTCTTCTTCGACAACAGTTTCGGAAGTCTCTCGGTGCGATTCTTCCGTTTGTCCGTCATCCGATAAAAAGTCATCCAAATCCAACGATTCAAAGCTGTTTTCGTCGATCGCAGCCTCGGAAGAATCGCCGTCGGTATGTGAAGCGGCCGGTTTTTCCAGCGGGATTCCCGTCGGAGAATCGTCATCATTCAGTTCATTAAACTCCGGTATCTCGATTTCGGTATCCATATCGGAAAACGAGAAATCGTCATCGAAATTCATGCTTTCCAAGTCTTTATCCGCATTGGAATCGCTTTCGGTTTGAGGATCTTCCACGTCGAGCGGTTCACCGGTAGCTTTCTTTTTTTTGAGCCATACACCATACATATCTAATTTTTCCGTATTATTACTGTCTATAGAAAAATTAGGATCGTATAAATCGTCGGTCTTGTTAAAATTATCCATAAAAATTTCTCCACGAAGGGCGGCGTTATTATATCATGTATCGGCATACCATGTATATAACATGAGCGGAAGTCTACGGGAGAGTTTCTAAAAACGGTTACATTTTTAGAAGATACCCGTAATCAGCTCGAGAATGTATCTTCACTTTTCTATTATACTGTATTCCGGATAAAATTCAAGAAAATATTTATTTTGCCGTTACTAGAGTGAGTATGAAATTTTATTTGAAAGTTATTACGCCTCTTTTTGTATTTGCGTTTGTCTATAGTTTTTTTGGAATTTGCTTTGGCCCGCGGGGTTTTTTTGCACGCCGGCAATTGAAACAGCAGCGGGAAGTTCTTTTGCAGCATGTCCGGTTTTTATCCGATATCGGAGAAGATCTGAATATCCGCATTGCGAATTTGTCTTCCGACCCCGAAACTATCGCCGTATATGCGCATGAATTGGGATATGTTCAAAAAAACGAACGGCTTATCAAGCTGATGAACTTTTCCGGTTCTGTGGAGCGTACCGAAGATCCCGGTGTCGCCTATCTCATCGAAACGCCCCGCTATGTGCCGGATGCCGTTTGTAAAACGATTGCTGTTTCGATGAGTATTATTGTTATTATATGCGAAATGATTGTGAGCCAAAAAAATGCATATTCAAAAAGAAGCTCCTAATTCGGCCGTAGTTGCGGCTGCAGAGCTTAAGCAAGGCCATATTGTTATTATTCCGACTGATACGATTTACGGTTTTTCCGGTTTGATCGGTAAAACCGCCGAATTAATTGCCCGCATTAAGGGGAGATCTGAGGATAAACCGTTTATCGCTCTTATCGCCGAACCGGCGGATATTTACCGTTATACCGATTTAAAAATTCCGGAGCGTATTTTGAGGTTGTGGCCTGCACCGCTTACGCTTATCGTTCCGCTAAAAGGGCAGGGGACGCAGGCATTCCGCTGCCCCGCAGATGACTGGCTGCGAAGTGTTGTCGCTGCAGCGGGGGATGCCGTGTATTCGACGAGCGTCAACCGTTCGGGAACGGCACCCCTTACCGATATCGAAACTATTTGTAAAGAGTTTGAAGATTCGGTTGCGTTAGTCGTTGACGGCGGTAATCTTGAAGGGCTTCCTTCTACGCTGGTCGATTTAACGTCCGGCAGCCCCCGCGTGCTCCGGCAAGGAGCCGTCGTTATCGATTAATAAGGGTAATCGCATCAGATTGTTTTTAGTTTCCCCGCAAAATACATAAGCTATTCAACCTTTCCTTTTGAAAATATACGGCGCATCTACTGCGTCGTACGCCGAAAATAAATGCTCAACGTATCATAGATACGCCTGCGCTTTATTTTCGGCTATCTCCTTGTATCTATGTCGTCTATTTTCAAAAGGCTTTCGGAAAGTATTTTTTCAAAAGATCAGACCTCACTTATTTTGCGATTCTTATTTATGGAGCGATACAATAAAGTGCGGTGCCTAAATTGCCGAAAGAAAAGGCTATATCTTTTGGAAAAGGATAACGGATAACCTTCGCAAGCTCTTTATCCGGCAGTTCCATGCCTGCCGGATTTCCCGCCGGAATAGCGGACAGCTCGCATTATGAATTGACAGCACCAAGCCTTTTACAGTGCGGCTTTATAAATTGCAAGGACGTCGGCTGCCGTTAAGGTTTGGAAGCCGAGGATCTTTCCGCTGCGGCTCCGGTGCATCACAGCCGCTTCCGCCATCTCCTTAAGATGCTCTTCGCCGATACCGACTTCACGCAGCGTCATCGGGATACCGAGCGATGCAAAAAATTCCGATGTCTTATCGATGGCGGCGTTTGCCGTTTTATACACATCCGCATTTGCGGGCAGCCCCCACACATTGACGCCGTATTCCGCGAGTTTATGCACGGTATTGTCGTTCAGTACATGCCGCATCCAATGAGGGGTTAGGATTGCAAGCCCTACCCCGTGCGTAATGTCGTAAAAAGCGCTCAGCTCATGCTCCATCGGGTGAGCCGACCACATCGTCATCTTTCCGCAGCCTAACAAACCGTTTATCGCCCAAGTACCTGCCCACATCAAATTGGCGCGGGCGTCATAATTATCGGGTTCCTTCAACGCAATAGGGCCGTAATGGATGCAGGTTTTCAGTACCGCTTCGGCGAACCGGTCTTGCAAGTAAGCCCCGTCGTCCAACGAAAAATAACTTTCAAACGTATGGCTCATAATATCCGCAGTACCGGCAGCCGTATGCACTTTGGGTACCGAGAACGTGTAGCACGGATCCATCACGGAAAATTTCGGCATAACAAGAGGAACTTCAAAGCCGAGCTTTTCCTTCGTTTTAAAGTTGGTAATCACGGCGCCGCAATTCATTTCGGAACCCGTCGCCGCAAGAGTCAAAACAGTGCCGAGCGGAATAACATCCGCCGCAGATGCCTTGTGAGTAACAATGTCCCATGGATCACCGTTATAGTGTGCACCTGCAGCAATCGCCTTAGCGCAATCGATAGAGCTTCCGCCGCCGATCGGAAGGATAAAATTAAGCTTGTGTTCCCGTACCAGCGCGATGCCTTTTTCAACCTCTTCTATCCGCGGGTTAGGAGAAATACCGGCCAGTTCCGCATAAAAGATACCCTTTGATTTTAATTGCTCCGTTACCGTACCGTAAAGCCCGATTTTCTTAATACTCCCTCCACCGTAACAAAGCAATACTCTATTGCCGTATTTTAATATCTCATCGGCAAGTCCTTCGATACTGCCTTTCCCGAACAATATCTTTACCGGTACATCAAAAACAAAATTAAACATCTTACCCTCCTCATCATTTTATGGAAAAAACGTTTTGATAAACCTATCCGTTTGAGTTTAACATAGAATACATAATTGCGCTATCCTGCATCCTGCATAGTCTAAAATTTTATACCGTCATAACCTAAAAGTTTTATTTTTCTCCGGGGGTTCCCCTCACTCCGTTCGGGTCGCTACGTCCGCTGTTCCGCTACCGCTCCATTCCTTCACTTCGTTCCGGAACGCCTTCGGCGCAGCTCCCATCGCTAACCCTTAGATTTAATTTGCGATGTTTTTATTTAAGTCATTACGATATAAAAACTTACATTAAAACTCGTTATCAGCTATGCTGATGAAGCATCTTCTAAAAATCTAACCGAGTTTTTAGAAGATGCCCTATAGCGCTTTCGTTTT
>NZ_CALHGC010000116.1 GCF_938029485.1 uncultured Treponema sp.
TTACCCCTTGAAAATCCAAAATAACTTCTAAAAATTTATCAAATCTCGTAATAAGCCTTCTTGCCTGTGAACGGGACAGTAGTAGTTCACCTTCATATTCCATAAGTTTTACCGGTATACAGGTTTTATAAAAGCCGGGTTGTTTATCGGGATCTGCATACTCATTAAAAACATCCGAAATATTTAAATGTGAGTTTTTTGCTATTACCATCGAAACCGCAGTACCCGATACGGAATCAGGATTTTCAAGCAGCCAGTCATTTTCATGATGACCGCTAAAAAATAATCCGCCGGATAAGATCATAAACTTATCACATAGACGGGAACTAAAGAAAATACCTTCACCGCTGTGTCTTTCAGGATCCGATGTGAACTTTCCCTTTGCAAGTTCCAAAATAGCATATTTCGGATCTTCAAGACCGAGGGTTTTTTGAATTTTATTAAAGATACCGATGCCGTTATCACGAATCAATATTTCAATATTTAAAGCGTTTAACTCTACTTCCACATTCATTATATCTGCGTTTGAGTGATCAATAACATTATTCACCATTTCGGTAAAACAATATTGAACAATCCGTTGAACATTTTCTTGTACATCAGATAAAAGCGGCAAGATATCTTTTCGCAAAATTACATCTTCTTCGAGTTTATCTTTAAGTTTATATGTAAAAAAATATTTCTTTGTAACCAATGAATAATCAGGATAACGGCCTTTTCTGTTCATTTCAATACTACTTTCTGAAATGAGCTGATTTAAAAACTTTGCTGCCGTCGGTTTTGATATACCGAAATGCTTCATTGTAAAAGTAACAATATCGTTTTTATGAGAAGGCACTTGCTTTATTATAAAAGTTTTTATAGCCTTTTCTATCTCTTTAGTAAACTTCATATTCAATATTCATCCTTAATAGTAAGGATAAACCGTTTTTTAATAAATGTAAAGATAAAAAAGGTATAACTTGGCAACCAAATAAGATTGCCTCGTTAACCGTCGAGTTTGCCGTTCGGCAAACGTCGCTCATTGACGTGTGCGCTTGTCGTGCACCAATTCACCCGCCTCAAAAATTGATATTTTGTTCGGCTGTCGAATTTATAGGAACATTAAAAATGGATAAAAATATTATCGCTTCAAATAGACAGCTCTGCGTCATCTTTAAACGACTAATTTTTTCTTCCCCCGCAATCAACACACCTCGTACTATGCCTTCCACAACTGCGCATAATACCCTTGCTTTGCCAACAGCTCCCCGTGCTTTCCCTTTTCAACCAGCATCCCTTTTTTGAATACAAGAATTTGATCCGCATGCTGAATAGTCTTTAAATGATGCGCAATAACAAGCACCGTTCTGTTTTTTGCAAGCTCCGTAACCGCCTCCTGAATCAGCGCCTCGTTTATAGGGTCAACATTGCTGGTCATCTCATCCAAAATCAAAATCGGCGCATCTTTCAAAAATGCCCGTGCAATGGAAATCCGCTGCCGCTGTCCGCCCGATAGCAGCGCACCGTTTTCTCCGATATGCGTTTCGTACCCGTCCGGCAAGCCCATAATAAAATCGTGTATCCGCGCTTTTTTGCACGCCTCGATGATAGCTTCTTTCGAGGCGCCTTTTTTACCGACGCGGATATTTTCTTCAATGCTCGTATCAAAGAGCTGCACATTCTGCATCACAATACTAATGCGGTTCAAAAGTTCATCATACGGAATATCCCGTATATCCGTGCCGCCTACCGTAATACTGCCGCCGTGGACTTCGTAAAACCGAAGCAGCAAGTGAGTAATAGTTGTTTTTCCGCTTCCCGATTCTCCTACCAGCGCAGTCATCGTTTTTTCTCCAATCCTAAAATCGATATGTTCAAGCCGAAAGTCATCTTGATGATACGAAAAACCGACATCCATAAACGCTATATCATTGCGCACCGGTATGATGCCGTCCGTCTTATCCGCGATAACCGCACCGTATAAAATTTTCTCCAGCCGCTTGTAGGAATCACTTGCGGCAACATAGTACATATAATGCGTTTCCATCTGTGCAAATGGTTTGTAAAATTCTTTTGAAAGAACCGCAAAAATGATAAACGACTGAACGGAAAGTCTGCCGCGCAAAACAAATATCGTGCCAAATATAAGAAGCACACAATAGGCGCAATCCAGTAAGAAAGCAAACACGGAAAGCTCCGCCGCTTTAAAGGCGGCAGCCCGCGCACTTGTTTTTCCGAAGCCTTCGGTTTTTTGCGCAAGCGAAGAATCGAGCAGGGTATTGTTTGCAAAACTTTTAAGCACGGGAATTCCCCGCACATACTCGACAAATAGATTCACCATATCGATCAATGCGCTATTATTTTCTTTTTCAATTCTTTTTGCCTGCTTGAGCGAATACGCCAAAAAAGAAAGCGCAGGGATCATCGCTGCCGCCATCAGAACTGCAAGCACCGTATCCGTTACGGCAAGGAATGCAAAAATCGCAGCCGCCGCTAAAAAATCCCCAAACATACGGGACCACACATGCCCGACCACCATCGACATCGTATCCGCGTCTTTGTGCAGAATCGTATTGATCTCACCGAGTTTTTCATCGGTATAAAATCCCAGACTAAATTGTTTCAGTTTTATAATCATCCGCTCTCTGATTTGCTGCACAATATCAAACCCCGCATTGTGTTTCTCTTTGTCCGCCGCCATATTACACAATCCGCGTATCACAACCAGCAGCCCCAACCCTGCAAAATACGGTATCTGCGCAGCAATACCCTGTCGCCCTGCAATCATCGCAAGCGTAGAAAACACAATCACAATCATCCCTGCGGAAACAATCCCGTACACGGCAAAAAACAAACTCGACACCGCAAGGCTCCGCTTTCCGCTTTTAGAAAGAAGCGCAATCATTTCTTTAAACATAAAAACTCCTTTATTCGTGCGGAGGGTTTAATACCCCGACGCTTGCGTCGTAACGAAGGGTAT
>NZ_CALHGC010000117.1 GCF_938029485.1 uncultured Treponema sp.
TTGGATAAGGACTACGTCAAAACCCAGCTGTCGCAGAAAAATCTCAAGCAGGTTTCCTTTGGGGCACAGGGCAATGGCATTACCTACAGTAATATGAACGCCATGCGGGAAGCCTTTGAAGCTGCTGGTATTGAAGGGATTGATTTTACTACTAGTCCCAACCGCAGTTATAGTAACGGTGTCTTTGCCTCCCAGTTTATCGGTCTTGCCCAGCTGCAGGAGGATAAGGAAGGCAATAAGACGCTGAAAGGGACTTCTGGCATGGAGCAGGCTCTGGATAGGATTCTTGCTGGTCAGAATGGGATTGTGACCTACGAAAAAGACCGAAACGGTAATGTTGTGCCTGGGTCAGAAAAGGTCTCTGTACAGGCAGAGGATGGCAAGGACGTCTATACAACGCTGTCGGCTGATTTGCAAACCTACCTAGAAACCCGGATGAACGCCTTTCAGGAAAAGGTCAAAGGTAAGTTTGTCAATGCGACCTTGGTCAGTGCCAAGACCGGTGAAATCCTTGCGTATATAAACGAACCGTCGGTCGATTTAGCTCATTTTACATCCAGTAAAAAAGAAGAACGGTTTGACCGCCCCGCCTATTTTATTTATGAGCCGGGATCCGTTTTTAAGATTTTTTCGATAGCATCTTTCTTAGAACTCGGCACGACAAAGGATTCCGATGTCTACACCTGCGATGCACAATTTGCGTTTAAACCGCGGCAACTAAGTGAAAAAAAAGACCAAAATGTGATCCGTTGTTTGCGGGTACACGGCCAAGTAACACCGCGCGACATTATCAGATTTTCTTGTAACGACGGGATGGCACAGATTGCCGACAAAACGGATGCCGCGGCTTTTGCCGAAAAGCTGCGGGCATTCGGATTCGGGAAAAAGACCGGCCTTGAGCTGCCCGGAGAAGCGGCGGGCATTTTTGCGCCGGTGTCGTCATGGTCAGCCCGTACTAAACATACCATTGCGATAGGGCAGGAAATCGGCGTTACATCCCTGCAAATTGTACAAGCCGCGACAGCCTTTACCAATAAAGGCAAAACGCTCAAGCTCAGTTTGCTATCCGAAATTCTGGATTCGACGGGAAAACCGGTGTACCGTCATAAACCGAAACCGCTGGAACAGGTTGTTTCGGCAAAAACCGCCAAAACCGTGCTCGGTTATATGCAGACGGCTGCCGATGACGGTACCGGTTCCCGTGCCTCGATTAAAGGGGTGCCTATCGCCGTGAAAACCGGTACTGCGCAGATGGCACAAGCGGACAGGCGCGGCTACAGTCCCACCGATTACCTTAGTAGCTGTATTGGGATTTTCCCCGTCGATGATCCGCAGATTATCCTTTATATGGCGGTTATCCGCCCTGTCGGAGAAACCTACGGTTCTTTTGTCGCCGCGCCGGCTATTTCGGAAGCGGCAAATGCCATCATCGACTTCCGCGGCATGGGACGAACCAATGCGCCGAATGTAACCCATACCGGCATCATTCAATCGCACCGCCAAACACCCGTAACCGTAGGTGATACGATGCCCGATTTGCGCGGTACTCCCAAGCGACTGCTCCTCGACCTATTAAGCAGAACCGATATTACGGTTAAGTTGACCGGAGACGGTTACGTAACAACCCAAAGTCCGGCAGCGGGGACGCCGGTTGTAAAAGGAATGATCATTGAACTCACCCTTGAATAACGGCGCAGCTTCTACCGGTAACAACGTCGCTTCCATCGGTGCCGGAACCGCTTCTATCGGCGTACCCTTTACTGTCGATACCGAGGTATTCTTTCGGAATTGTAACGACTTCACCGCCCGCTTTCCCGAACAGGCGGCAAGGCTTGGACTCAATCGGCAGGAAACGGCTCTCCGGTGTTTACAAACCCTACCGCCCGCATACCAATTAATACAAGCAAAAGCAAAAGGTATGGAACGTACGCCGACGCTGGCGGTAAACGGCAGCTTTATGCATTCCAAATATAATCCTCAAGAAGAAGCCCGCCGAATCCTCGTCTCCGATTTTTTTCAAACTGCAGAGGTGCAAAGCCGCTGTATTTTTGCAGGACTCGGTTTAGGTTACCTTGCTTCGCAATATATTGAACGGTTTTCCTCAGCCGAAGCGGTTATCGTCGAAGCGGACAGTAATATTTTTATCTGTTTTTTGGCCTCACGCAGGCTCGATTCTTTTTTTCGTCATAATTATTTGAGTATTCTTATCGGGACACAGCCGGCGGAGGCTGTTTCTTTTCTCACCTCGACGGGCTGGAACGACCGTATATTGATTAAGGCGCCTGTTTTCGCCGAAGTGTATCGGCAATGGTACAAAACTTTTTTTACACTGCTTGAGCGGAATAAAATGAAAAACAGCATCAATGCCAAAACGTTGGAGCGCTTCGGTACGCTGTGGCTGAAAAATACGGTAAAGAACTTAGGGCGGCTCTGCAGTACGGCAAAGATCGGCTGTTTTAAAAACTCCTTTTCTGATGCAACTGCCGTCGTACTTGCCGGCGGGCCAAGCTTAACCGCTCACCTTGAGCTGATTAAGAAAAGCAGCAAGGATTTTCTCATTATTGCAGTCGATACGGCGATGCGGGCATGCCTGCTAGCAGGTATTATACCCGATTTTATCCTCAACTTTGACCCGCAGTATTGGAACTACCTGCATACCGCCGGATTGGATACGGGTAAGTCCATTTTAATCAGCGAGGCGGCAATTTTTCCGGCTGTACTCCGGCAGCGCTACCGGTCAGTGTTCCTCTCAGAATCTTCGGTACCCTTTGCCCGTTATTTTGAAAGTAAAAGCGGAGAGCGGAACGGTGATGAGGACTGTGTACTCGCCGCCGGAGGTTCGGTTGCAACGACTGCGTGGGATTTTGCGCGGTATATCGGCGTAAAAACCGTTATCATGGCGGGGCTGGATTTAGCCTATCCCGGTAAGCAAACCCACTTTGCGGGCAGCACTTTTGAAGAAGTCGTACATACCCGCTCCACCCGCATTGCTTCCGCAGAGCAGGCGAACTTTCATAGCCTATATTCGGCATTTCCTTCAATGCACGAGGATTATGCCGGAGATACGGTGCTAACCGACCGCCGTATGCTGCTTTATGCATGGTGGTTTGAAAGCACGCTTGCCAAATACCCGGAGATTAAAACTTTCAATCTTATGCCGCACGGGGTGTTGATCCCCGGAATGCCTGCCTGCACTGCGGAAGATTTTGCAGGTGTGACCGGCGGTCTCCCGCGCGCCGCCATCGATGAACGGTTGGAAACACTTATAAAAAGCGCGTATTCCCAAGCCTTTTTAGACGGATGCGGTGCGCGGGAGCGGCAGCTTGCCGCGGCGGTCAAAACAATGACCGCCGCCTCCGCCGAGCTTGCCGCCCAAGCGGGAAAAGCCGAGGAGCTGTGCCGCCGCTTAGCGGAATGCGGTGAAGCAGACGCACGTAAGACCGGAAATTCCGGCAACGGGGGCAATCCCCGTGAACAGGCGGCCTTAATTGCACAGCTCAACAAAATAGATGAGAAAATCAAAGACGGCTTTGCAAAGGATTTGGTTGAGGTACTTTGTTTTAGCGATGAAAGCACCGCCGACAACAGTGTGCCGCCTATGGCTGCCGCAGAAAAGGTTTACGGCAGAATTTGCCTGATGGCGCAACAAGTGCACGAGATATTTAAGAAACGGTAAAAAACATTTTCTCGCTCCTCAACGGGATTTTTAGAATTTTTCTATCGGAATAATCAAATTTTTCTCAATATTTTAAAACACCCGCCGATAATGAAAGAAGAAGGGGACATTAAACGGCGGTATCAACATCCAGACGCCGTTTCTTATACACCCGAATGCAAGGACGGTTTGATGCTGTTGATCAAGCCGTCCTTTTTTTTGCAAATATACGGGGCATCTGCGTTGTCGCTACGCCGAAATAAATGCTCGACGTACACCAAGTACGCCTCCGCTTTATTTCGGCTAGGCTCCTAGCATCTGTACCGTCTATTTGCAAAAGCGCTGGATATGGCATATCTACTTCGTTGCCTTGATGTCATCTTCTTTAAAAAGCCAAATCAATGCGTCATCGATTGCTTTTGTCAGAACGAGTACGTGAATATTTTGTTTTTCTTTCTGTACGTATTTTTTCCAATACTGCAAAGAATGCTTTTTTAATTTTCGTTTTTCGGCTTCAATCCGTTTATCCGCATCATCCTTATCGATTCCGAGATAATGATAGAGACCGTAGTCCATAAAATAGACGCCAAGCAGTCGGACAAGCGGATCCTGTTCCGTTTCCAGCATACGCGAAAACTTTTCCGCTGCCTCACGATAGCATCTCAACATCTGTGCCGAGAATGCATCGTAAAAAGGTATCCACGGGGAAGTTTCATGCGGTTGTACGACAGTGCGAGCCATAAATTCGGCAAGTCCTTGATAATCGTTTGAAAGTAACTTGGCGGCGGCAAAACGGGACGCAAAAGTTTTGATATATCCGGGTTTATGCTCTTCGAGTACACGTTCAAGCCGTTTTAATATTTCAAAATCTCCGAGTAAAATACTGATTTCACACAGCAACCGTGCTTTTTTAGCGGTAATATGATGCTTTTCAAAAATTTCCGTTTCCAAATAGAGAGAAAGTGCCGGCCAATCATCCGATTCGAGGGTAGTTATCAGCTTCCAGTTACTGATAAAAAATATATTCATTCCGATAAAGAGAAATGTAAAAAAAAGGACGAATATCCAGTAGTTTTTGAAAAAACTGCCGATAAATTCAGTACCGGCAGTAAAGAATGAAAAAGAAAGCACCGTAAAGAAAATGGTTAACAGAACAGCATTAAAGATAATAACAAGCACTTTTAATTTCATTCAAAATCTCCTATAATCCATATAAATGATATGAGCATTCTGTGCATATATTCAGTGTACTACAGGAGCGTATTTAAGTGAATACATTGAAACTTTTAGAGCTAAAAACCCCCGTATATTTTACGGAGAATGTGTACATTGATAAAAAGTTTTTGTTGTTTACGGGGGAAAGCTGCTTTACGGAGGAATTGAAAAGGCTTCTTTCCGAATGGCAATTTACCCTTCTGTATACAAAAGGGATCGTAACTGATGAGCCGGATTCCCCCAAAAAAGAAGATAAGGGCGACGAAAAAGCAGATACGGACGATAATTTTAAAACCTCACCCGAACAAAAACTTTCAGGGGAATTGGTGGAAAAGGCCTACCAAAAATTTTATGCTTTTACTACCAAAATATATGAAACTTACCGTAACGACCAATCGCTTAATACCGAAAAGATACTTGCCGAAATGAAAAAACTCCGTACCTTTGTACAAGAGAACCGGCAAGCAATACTTATTTTGCAATCTATTATGCCGTATAAGGTGGACAATTTTCTTGTCATGCATTCGCTCCGTTCAGCGGTTTTTGCCATCGTAGTCGGTATGGAACTTAAAATGCAAAATCATCAGCTGGCTGAATTGGCAACCGCTGCACTGATGCATGAGATAGGTCTTATCCATATAAATGAAAACATTTATTCCAGAGATAGTGAACTGTCTGATGAGGAAAAAAAGTATCTCTATGTACATCCGGTGCTTTCCTGTAAAATATTAAAAAAGGCTAAATTCCCGCTGCCGATTTGCCTTGGAACGCTCGACCACCACGAACGGGAAAACGGTACCGGTTATCCTCAAAAACTGACCGGTGAAAAGATATCCCTTTACGGAAAGATTATCGCAGTTGTCTGTTCTTATGAAGCGATGACCGGCGAACGTAAATATAAAAAAGCCCAAGACCCTGCAACGGGATTGTTGAATGTTTTGCGGCGGGAGTCCTCACAATATGATGAGGAAGTTCTAAAAGCGCTTTTGAACGCGCTGTCGTTTTTCCCTATCGGCAGTTTTGTTTATCTTTCGAATAATACCGTTGCACAGGTTATCGACAATAATTCGGAGGATCCCCGTTTCCCCATCGTACGTATTATCGATAAATCTGCAAAAGAAGCTTTTTCGGAAGCGATTCGCACCTCAATGGACGGTATTCGTATTATGCGCCCCGCACGAAGGGAAGAATGGATCGCGGCTCTCGGCAAAGGCAAAAAGAAAAAATAACCGGAAACCTCTAAAAACTATACCTGAGTTTTTTGCAGGCGCCCAACTACCGTAGGCGCACAATCGTCTTGCCGGTGCCGCCGTGTTCGGGGCGGGCGAAGAAAAATTCCGCAATATATGGAGCTGCCGCGAGCTTTTCCTGTACCATCGTTTGCAATA
>NZ_CALHGC010000118.1 GCF_938029485.1 uncultured Treponema sp.
GATTCCTTAAAGACCGAATCCGCCCGTTTTTCTACGGCGAAGGAATCCGCTCATTCAAATCTCTCGACGCGGCTGCCGGGTGAGTATCTAAGCTCATTTGAAATCGTTAATCCTACCGATGCAGATCGGGCAGCTCAACCTAAGGGTATGGGCGCCGTTTCCGCTGCGCATCACACCGGCGGAAAAGCGGTTGTCGATAAAACTTCCGAACTGTATCAGCAAGCGCTTGAACTTGAATCCTACTTTGTCAAAATAATGCTCGACTCTATGCGGAGTACCTTAGGCAAAAACAGCTTGACCGGCAAGGATAGCTTTGCCGGTAAAATGTACGACGACATGATGTACGAAGAGCTTTCCCGCACGATGACCAAAAACGCAGGACTCGGCCTTGCCGATCAAATATACTTACAGCTTAATCAAGCTTAAGCAACAAGAGTAAGCCGCATTACAGCCGCACCACCGCCTCAAAGCACAGCTGTAGTGCGCACTCATAGGAATCGATTCCCCAATTCCTTTCGCTATAAGCATCACTGTTAGCTAATGTGTCGGCTGTAAACAACAGCTCTCCCCAAATAGCACCGCGGAACTGTGCACAAGCAGCTAATGCGGCGCATTCCATTTCTACAACGGAACACCCTTCCGCTTTCCGATAGGCAACCTTTGCTTTTGTTTCTCGGTAAAATCCGTCAGTAGACCATGTTGTAACTTCGGTATACGCTAAGCCGTGTTCTTCGAGTGCGGCTTCAATGGCGTTTAATGCAGTTGTGTTTATGTCTATAAACCGCGAAGGCTTCATGTAATGATAGGATGTTCCCTCATCTCGTAATGCTTTTACGGGAACTAGAAAGGTATTTTCCGGCAAATCTTGTAATACACCGCATGATCCTGTTGAAATGATTTCTGTTACTCCGTATCCGATAAGCCAATCTAAAATCTGTACGGCAGCGGCAGCTCCTACCGGCGCTTGGCAGAAGCAAATATCGGTTCCTTCATACTGTGTGATATAAATAGGATATGATTTTGTAGATGAAACGAATAGTCCTGCCTGTGTACAGCTGTGCTTTTTTGCATACTTTTCTATATAATCACCGAGAAAAGCGAAAACTGCTTTTTGCGGAAGTTTCAGATTGAGACCTTCGTGGGTTGGAGCAATAACAGCGGTCGTATCAGTATCGAATTCCAAAATAGGAAGTTCATGTTTAAAAATACTCATATTTGATATGCTCGCACTTCTGTTTAATACTCCGAGGTTCTGCTTTGCTCCCGCTTATTCCGCCGTATTTGCGCCCACTGTTTCGGTATAGACCTCTTTGTTGAGCACTTCCAGCGACAGCTGCGTTCCTTCCGGTACTGTATAGGGGATGGAACAAGCGCCGCCCGGATGCCGGAATGAGGTAAGAAGATCCTTATCCCCGTTGGGATACGCCGCATAGAGCGAAACGGTAAAGGGGTAGGGGAACTCCGCTAACGTTGCTTTGAGGATGCCGGATACCATGCCATTCACCGATTCCGGTAGGGAAACGGTCAGTGTTACGGGAGAAAATACCGGAACTTCACTCTGTGCTGCGGCGCTTTGCTGTTGTACGGTAATATCCGTTCCCGTTGTGCTGCCTGTGGTAAAAGCAAACGTTACCGCAGCTCTCTGCATTACCTGATATATTTTTTTAAGATCGGCGCCGGTCATATTGGGAACTTGGGTTGTTTCCGCTTGTGTTCCCTTGCTTACCACAAAGGTTAGTTCCATATTATTTGAAATCGGTGTTCCCGCTGCGGGTTCCTGCTCAAGGATGGTTCCTGCGGGTTCGGCGCTGTATTTTGTCAAATACGGCTGTTTAATCTGGAGGTATTGACGGCTGCCGGAAGTAAACAGTTCGCGTATCCGGTTTTGTACGTCTTCGATATTCTCTCCGATGTAGTTCTGTACCGTATCGATAACAGTGCCTTGGCTTACCACCAGTTCGATCCGCTTGCCGCCTTTGACAATGGCTCCCGGACTGGGATCCTGCTCAAGGATGAGTCCCTTCTCGTCCGCTTTTTGGGAATACCGGAGCTGAATACGCGGATAGAGTCCCCGCGCCTGTAAGTCGAGCAGCGCTTCGGGTAAATCCTTACCGACAACATTCGGCACCATCACCTGTTCAGCGCTTTTCAGCGAAATAAAAAAGACCAGCGTCGAAACCGCAATAAAAACGACGAGCATCACCAACGATGTAATAATAATTGTTTTTCCGTTTCCGCTGATATCATCAGCAATATCACCTACACTCATACTTATTCCTCTTATTTTATTTAACCTGAATTTCTAAACAATCAATTACGTTTCAGGAAGAGACCGGAGAGTTTTCCCGATAAGACCGGCCGATCCGTTTAGGAAATCTTTCCATTGCATTGCTTTTTTGGTTTCTTTTTGGAGAATTTGAACCGCTAAGATTCCCTTCCCCGTTTGTATCAATATGCCTCCCCGTTTATCAACACCGAGCACCAGCCCCGGAGTTTCGGGAGCCTCCTCCGCCGCGCTTCCCGTATACGGATGAGCCTGTATAATGGAAAGTTTTGAACCCATCCAATAGGTAAAAGCTCCCGGCCACGGCGTATACGCGCGTATTTTCCGGTCTATTGCAGCAGCATCGTCCTGCCAGCTCAGTAACCCGCTGTCTTTTTGTATCAGCGTACAGTACGATGCCGCCTCGTGATTTTGAGGTACGGCATTGACGGAATCCGTTTCTACCGTTTTAAGTGCTTGCAGGATGAGCGACGCACCGAGTTCTGCACATCGGGATAATAGGGTTTCGGTAGTGTCGGACGGTTCAATCGGCAGTTCTTTTTGCATAACGATGTCCCCCGCATCCATTTCCTGCGCCATATATTGAACGGTTACACCGGTTATACTGTCTCCTGCGAGAATTGCCGCCGGTACCGGACTTGGGCCTCTCCAGCGGGGTAGAAGGGAAGGATGGATGTTGAGCGCGTGTTTTGGAAAGAGAGCCAGCGTCTTCGGGCCGAAAATCTTTCCGTATGCAAAGCAGAC
This sequence comes from uncultured Treponema sp., assembly GCF_938029485.1. Lineage (GTDB taxonomy): Bacteria > Spirochaetota > Spirochaetia > Treponematales > Treponemataceae > Treponema. The sequence goes on from NZ_CALHGC010000118.1 coordinate 3,029, forward strand.
CAGTATATCGGGTTTAAGCGCCGCAACGGCTTCTCGGAAGTCCGCATTTAATTTTTCGGGCGTCAATACCGGTACCTCTTGAGAGATGACACCGACTTTTTTAAGGTCGGCAACCGCTTGCGCAACGGCGGATTCCGTATAGTTTTTACCGCGACCTACACGGGCGGGCGGAGCCGTTAGCACACCGGCAAGAGGATATGCCTTTGCGATTGCTTGCAGGGCGGGAATTGCACAGTCGGGAGTTCCGGCAAAAAAAACGTTCATTATGCACGCGCCTGCTTTTTTGCTTCACGCTGTTTTTTGCGCTCTTGCTGTTGAGTGAACTTTGCAACGAGGCTATCCCGTTCTTTTTCGGATAACCGATCGATGAAAAGGACACCTTCAAGGTGATCATACTCATGCTGGATAACCCGCGCAAGTAAACCGGTCGCTTCTATCGTCCTGCGCCGTCCATTCATATCCTGATATTGCACGGTAACGGCTTCGGGGCGGACAACGTCCGCATACATTTTAGGGATACTCAAACAGCCTTCTTCATAGCTGCATTGTTTTTCCGAAGTGCCGACAATGAGCGGATTAATGAATACCCGTTCAATACCGTCATCGATTTTTACGATAAAAAGTCTTATGTTTTTTCCTATTTGAGGCGCCGCCAAACCGATACCTTTATCCTCATCCATCGTTATAAACATTTCCCGTATCAGTTCATGCAAGGCTTCATCAATATGCTCTACCGGCTTTGAGGGCTGCCGGAGCGTTTCTTCACCTAAATACAGTACCTTCATCGCGCATCATAGTACAAAATTTATGCCGTGCGGTCAATGTGTTTACAAAGTGAACGTACCGGAAATCTCTGTCCCGCACCTATCAGCTACTTGACTTTTTTGGGGTTATTTGGCATTATCGCCTGTATTCACGGTGGGTGTAGTTCAGTGGTAGAGCGCCAGATTGTGGATCTGGTTGTCGTGGGT
>NZ_CALHGC010000119.1 GCF_938029485.1 uncultured Treponema sp.
TACTGCTTCCGGATTTATCGGATTTAAATTTGCTTTATTAACAAAATTGACCGGCTCTATTTATATGGCAATGGGTGATCACTTTGTAAATAATACAATCATTAATATTTTTCATATTGTTTCTTCTACAGGATGTGACGAATTGATGTTTTTAAGAATTGCAATTGCCCAATCCGTGTCATTTATAATTGTTCTATTTGTCTATTTGCATAAAAAAGATTGTAGGTAGTAGGTAAGAACTGTATATCCCATCATTTATTGTACAACATGGGCGATGCAGTAACGATTCTGTTGGTTACGCAGTTGCTATCCTTTTTACAAAAGGCAGTGTTTCAAATGTCTGATTTTCCAGCATACTGATTAAGCGGCATGCGGTACCGGTTGGGCGATTTGTTCCTTTTTCCCATATAAAATACGGCGAATCGTTCTTAGAAATGCCCTATTATCCATTATTGACTTTTTACTCTCTTTTTCATACCATCATTATCTCGTTCTAATAGATTCTAACAGAGCTTATTCTGTTAGACTAAGTATCTCCGGTGGTGCTGCACAAAGATTGATCCTCAACACACACAAAGCACACTGTAGCGGGAACACATGAGGTACACACCATAATGCTTATTTTGATACGGCATACAAAAGTGCTTTTTAATTGGGAAAAGAAATATACGGCTGAGGGCTTTGCTCAGGCACAGGCTGAGTATGATGAAGCACCGATAGAACAGATCAACGATTCACAGCTTCGGTCTATCAGAGATGAATTACCGGAGCATTTTGAACTTTATACGAGTACGTTAAAAAGAAGCATTGACACGGCGGCACTGCTCTTTCCTGATAAAACACCGATGCGGTTACCGGAGTTTTCGGAAATACCGATTTATCCGTATCGAGATTCTGATAAACCGCTTTCGCTATGGCGATGGCTATTCTGGGGACGAGTGCAGTGGTTTTGCAACAATCCGCGGCAGGAAAGAACAAAGCGGATGGTCAAGCATGAAGTCAAAGCATTGATGTCTTTAATGGAAAACAAAAATGCGGTGATTGTAGGTCACGGATTTCAGATGCGGACAATGCTGAGCATACTTGCACAGCGTTATCCCGTTCAAAAACCGATGCACATAAAAAATTTAGACATAGTGAAATGTTTTGTTTATGAGAAGCAATGACGGAGTTCCGTCTCAATGGAGATTGGAGAACATGAAGGGAGCATTTTATGAACACACATCAAAATTATCAGGATGCAAATGCGGCGGTGATCGACCGTTGGATTACTGAAGGCTGGGAATGGGGTAAGCCGATTGATCACGAAACCTATATCAATGCACAAAACGGACAATGGTCTGTAGTATTGACGCCGACAAAAGCGGTACCGCCTGAATGGTTCCCAATCTCCAT
>NZ_CALHGC010000120.1 GCF_938029485.1 uncultured Treponema sp.
AAAAAAAAAGCAATTCGTTCGTTCATAAAACATCGCCAACGGCTTTGTAGACCTTTCGGAAGAATTTTACTATACTGTACGGATGGATATAAAAAATAAACGAGATTACTTTTTGCCGCTTATACTAACCGTTACGGTTATTGCACTTGACCAACTAACCAAGCGGCTGATTATTACATCGATTGAACCGTGGTCTGTCGGCATCTCCTTTTTCGGCGACCTTTTACGAATTGTCTGCGTTTACAATACCGGCGCAGCCTTTAGTTTAGGAAGCGGACTTTCTTCCGTCATGCGCTTTATCGTTATGGCCTGTATCCCCGCCTGTTTTATTGCTGGCATCTGCGTATTCTATTTTAAGTCGGAATTCACACGGCTGCAGCGCTGGTTTTTAGGCGGTATTATCGGCGGCGGAATAAGCAACTTACTCGACCGGTTCTTTAGAACGGAAGGAGTTGTTGACTTTATCGACGTTAAATTTTTCGGCCTTTTCGGTTTGGAACGCTGGCCTACCTTTAACATCGCAGACTCAGCTATTGTCGTATGTGCGCTTGGGTTATTTATCACTATTTTATTACATGAATGGAGTGAAAAACGTAAAAGCCGGAACGGGCAGTGAGGAATAAATGCGCAATATCGTTCTTTTTTTAATTATGGGGACATTAGTAACACTTGTTCTTATCGCCGTTTGCACCGTCGTATGTGCCGGAATTACTATTTTGGCGGCAAAACTGATCAATACACACATCTTAGCTGCGTTGCCGTTTTCGGTTATTGCCGGAACAGTGTTATCGTTTTTCTTTTACGGTAAGATTATGAAGAAACTAATGAACAAGTACGAGCTGAATAAAAGAAAATAAACTTTTAAAACGGGAACTGTTTGTATTAATCCTCGTCTAATACCCATCGGACATCTGGCGGTTCAAATCTTTCTGACACAGCTCTTGATAAATAGGTGCGCGGTTTTTCAGTTCTTCTTTAACAGCCTTGTCGAACGGCATATAGCGCCAAAATACATTCCGTACTTCCTTATCGAGTTTCTGGATACCTTCGCTTTCCTTGGTCATCCAAATCAGATAGTCTTCGATAAAGTATTCCTTTACATCGCCTTTCAGCTTTTGAGCTTGGAACCATTGATAATAGTTACCGGTTAAGCCTTCTTCCATCCAATAGTAAGAAGCCTTTTCTTTTGCAACCTGCCATCGAAGATCGGCCGTTGCCGTCAACAGCGCATTTTTTAAATTTTTTGTATACATCGGAATCGCAATGCGTCCTCGGCTGGTTACGCGGTTATACCGATCGAATGGTTCCCAGCAAAAGCCGATGTCGCCGTAGGATGGAATGAGGATAACAAACGGCGGTATTCTATTCAGCTGAGAGCGGTATTGACGGCAATACGCTTCGCAGTCAATACTTTCAATCCACCGCATAATTTCCAATACATTTTCCCTAATACCGATTTCGTTTGGTGTACAACGGAAAAATTCACGCGATAAAAGAGGAAAATGATTTCCTTGCCGTCCGCAAGTCATCTTAACCATTTGCCGAACGGTATCAAGTTCCGTATTTACATCAGAGACATTCAATTCGCCGTCGCCGCTCGCCTCGATTTTCTCCTTCAATGAACGGACATCGTCATCTACACGATGCCATTCATTCAAAAAGCTGGTCAACTCTTTATCCAACGCCAGAATGCGCCGAAGACTCTCGCCGAGATCGCTTATATTGCGCTTTTGTATTTCGGTAAACGGAGCTTTTATCCCCGCAAAACCGGCAAGGCTATCATGCACAAACAACTCATTTATTTGACTTTTTACCAAGTTCTCCGCGTTTGAGCGTTCATCGGATTTTGCACGAAGCAAATTTTCGGCACTTTGCAATTTTCCCTGCGCTTTACTCAAAAGTTGCTGAAACTGGGCAGAAATATTTTTTTGCTTTGACCGAACCTCGTCAGTGGAGGAAGGATTAATCAATCCGACGGCAATGTCATGGAACCATTCATCAAGGTAGTAAACGGGTTCGTTGTAGGAATTTTCGTCGATAATCTTTGCAAACGTATCTTTTTGTTCGGCAGTCAAAAGCGTCGGCAAAACGAGTCCGTAGCGCAGCGCATATTTTTTTTCGGTAGCGGCTTCATCCGTCGCTAATTTTAATACAAGTACGGAAATAAACTGCCAATAGTTGGTGACAAGCTGCTGGCGATATACAGTGCGATCTTTCTGGTCGCGCGTGGTAAGATATTTTGTAAGCGTATTATGCAGACGCTGAGCGGTTTCGCCGCAGTTTTTCAGCACTTTTTTATAAAAATCCGCAGAATCGAAATAGGTATGCGGTTTCTCATTATAAAAATGTTCAATCTTAGGAAAAGCTTTAACGGTTAAATCAACTCTTGCAGGACTCGGCTCCAAACTGCCGGATGCTTGCGGAGAAGCCGATAAGAGAATGTCATCATTGATATCATCGAAGAGATCAAGAGGCGAAGCAGGTGCGGAAGGCGCTACAGGAATATCTTCCAATAAGGCTGCAAGATCAGGATCAAGGTTTGATATATCCATACGCGGTGCTCTGCCTACCTTCTATTTATTTTTGCATTATTTGGAGATGAGGGGAATTGAACCCCTGACCTCTTGCATGCCATGCAAGCGCTCTAGCCAACTGAGCTACACCCCCATAAATTAACGAAGCGATTATGAAGGAAATTTTATTTTAGGTCAACCCCTCGCAAAGTCTCCCGCTTAAAATATTTCCGATACGGTTTGAGCGAAAGCCTTGACATTCGCCGTTATTCTAGGCTAATATACAGACCGATTGTGGAGCGGTGGCCGAGTGGTTTAAGGCGGCGGTCTTGAAAACCGTTGTGCTGCGAGGTACCGGGGGTTCGAATCCCCCCTGCTCCGTAAAATAAAAGGCTGCACGTTCCTTTATGCGTGCATACATAAAACCGGTAACTTAGACAGGAAATAACTTTGGAGCGGTGCGAGAGCGGCCGAATCGGGCTCCCTGCTAAGGAGTTGTACCCATCCGGGTACCGGGGGTTCGAATCCCCCCTGCTCCGTAAGATAAAATCGGATATTGTTGCACATTAAACGCTAGAAATGCGGTAATGGGCAAAGCGTATCGGAATTATTTGAGATTATAGCTCAGTTGGATCAGAGCGTCAGATTGCGGATCTGAAGGTCGGCGGTTCGAGCCCGCCTAGTCTCATCGGTTGTTTTTTTATTTGAGATTATAGCTCAGTTGGATCAGAGCGTCAGATTGCGGATCTGAAGGTCGGCGGTTCGAGCCCGCCTAGTCTCAT
>NZ_CALHGC010000121.1 GCF_938029485.1 uncultured Treponema sp.
ACAAAAAGCTTTACGCCGGGCTTGTAGTCAGCATGGTACATATCGAATGGAGCCTTTGCCGGAACATAAAAGAGCGTGGTATACTCCTGCGTACCCTCCGCCTTGGTGTGGATGTAGAGGAGCGGATCCGTAGAATCGTGCGAAATCGATTTGTAAAAATTCTTGTAGTCCTCGTCTTTCAGCTCAGACTTCGGTTTTTGCCACAGTGCGCTTGCATCGTTGATCTGCTCGCTCTTTGCTGCCTGCGATTTTTCATTGCCCTTATCATCATATTCTTTGTGAATATAATGGAGGTAAATCGGGAATGCGATATGATCAGAATAGCGTTTGATAATATCTTCAATCTTCCAGCGGCTTGCAAATTCGGAATCTTCATTGTTTAGATACAGGGTGATGCAAGTACCGTTTGCCCCTTCGGGAACGTCATCGATGAGTGGGAATGCCGAATCATCGGTTTGCTCCAGTTCATATTCGCCCTTACCGTCGGAAATCCACTTCCATACGGTATTTTCGCCTGCTTTTTTCGAAACTACTTCGATTTTAGATGCAACCATAAAGGCTGAATAAAAACCGACACCGAATTGACCGATTAGGTTTGAATCTTTTTTATCGTCCGCGGCAAGCTGCTCCAAAAACGCCTTGGTGCCGGAGCGGGCAATCGTACCGAGGTTGTTTTTGATGTCCTCATCGTTCATACCGATACCCGTGTCGCGGATAGTCAGCGTCGGCGTTGAGGCATCTTCGTTAAAACTAATATCGATACGGGGATTAAATTGCAGATTTTTTAATGCGGCATCCGACACGGTCAGATATTTCAGCTTATCGAGCGCATCGGAGGCATTCGACACCAGCTCCCGCAGGAATATTTCCTTATTTGAATACAGAGAATGGATAATCAGGTGGAGCAGCTGATTAACTTCCGTTTGAAACTCATACTTTGCCATAATACAACCTCAATCTACATAAATGATTTTTAGCAGATTAAATGTACTCAAAATAGAGAGAAACGGCAAATCGTTGTGGCGTCCGGGTAAACGCATCGGACATTTGGGCGCAGTTTCCCGCAGAATAATGGGGCTGTTCCGTAAGCCTTTTGAAATAGACGATGCAGAT
>NZ_CALHGC010000122.1 GCF_938029485.1 uncultured Treponema sp.
CAGGGTAGTAACCGGTGATATAATAATGGTTGAGTTTTTACAGGGATTTAAAAACGACAGAGAATACCTAATAGCAAAGCAAATTATGGAGAATCTGGAATACAGAGATTTTCTGGGAAAAGAAATTGCAATACAAGCTGCACATAATTATCGGAAATTGAGAAAGCAGGGTATTACGGTAAGAAAAACAATAGATGTTATAATCGCAACATTTTGTATAGAAAATAGATTTCCATTAATACACAATGATAGGGATTTTGATCCAATGGAAGAAATTTTAGGATTAATCGTTAAAAAATAGAGGTTAAGCGCATATTCTGATGCGTTTATCCGTTTGCTGGAAAAATCTAAGGAAACTGTCCAAAAACTGTTACGCAATCCGCTTTAGCGGATACGATGAATCATTTCCTTACAGAAAAAGCCGATAGGCTTTCAGTTTTTGGACAGCCCCTCTCGTTCGGAAAGTGTGCTCAGGAGGTACACTTCCGGACAGGCTATTTTTTCGGGAGCGGGAGACCGTCGGGGCGGATGTCGGCGTAACGGCCGGAATTATTCCAGTAGGCATAGCCTTCATCGATGGAATCCTTGATGCCGATAATCTGCCGCTGCACATAATCTTCATTATAATGCTTTTTGTCGTAGGATACGGGGATATAAAACGCCTGCGTCCACGGCCGGATAATCACCTTATTGTGCGCAATAATCTTATTCCGATAGGCGCCTTGATGATAAATGCGATACGGGCGTTCCTCCGCAGGTTGTTGCGCAAGGAAGCTTTGGCGGAAGTGGCTTGGGTAAAACATCGGGCATATTACATCCACGTAGTCGGCGAGCACTTCTACTTCTTGGCCGGTGCGTGCTCCGGTGCGGTACCATCCGTTCGCCCCGTAAATATCGATTGAAATCGGTGCGTGGATTTTTTCCCGGGCGTAGGCAAGAAAGGACATGATTGCGCTTTCCTTATCCATACCCTGTTCCTGCGCAGGGTATCGCGCCGCATAGAGATTTTCCCCGTCGGTTGGAAAGCGGATATAGTCGAACTGAATTTCATCAAAACCTCTCCGGATCAGTTCTTGGGCAATTGCTGTATTATACTTCCACACGTTTTCGTTGTAGGGGTCTACCCAATATTCTTCAATCGGCTCTGTTGTTTCGTCAACGGTTTTATAGCCTTGCCACGGGTTGCCGCTCTTATCCTTTACCGCATACGAATTCTTCCGATATCGATATAGCTGCTTATCCTTGAACACAACAATGCGAGCAACGAGGTAGACGTTACGTTCTTTCGCTTTTGCGGTAAAATCTTCAAGCTGAATAAAAGGACGCACCGCGCCCACTGCCTGTATTGCTTCATCCTGCGAATCGTAGCGGACAAAGCCGGAATCATCTTTCATATCGATAACGAGCGTATCGAGCTTATTTTGTTCAAGCAAGTCAAAGTAGCGCTGCAAACCGGCGGCTGTCCTCGCCTGATGCGCCGGTAGATACACACCTTTTCGTCCCGCAGCGCGGCGGAGATAGTCCGTTTTCCGTGTTTTGTCTCCCTCGTCGAACAGCCACAATTCCGAAAGGCTCACCGCTTTACCGAGCCGCGTCATCCGCTGCGGTATCCACGCCGAAAGCGGCTTTGAGGCAATGCGTTTAAGGGTAAATTCTATTCCCTTCAGCCGATTGGGAGCGGGTGTCGGCAGTACGAGCGGTATTTCAAATAGGCCGCCGTTTTTAGTGCCGACGAGGGACACCGCGGCAGGGCTGAGCCCGTCGATGCAATGAGCGCCTGCAATGCTGTCCGTCCAGTCTGAAACGGCATTAAAGCGCTTCGTTGGCCAATCGAGTTGGTACAGTTTACCGGTAAATGTTTGCGCAGCATACACCTCCTGTTTTTGCCGGTGGGTATACACGACAATATCGGAAATTTCTTCGTCGCTTTCCGGCCCGGGGATAAGCCCCTCGCTCAAAGGCTGCCACTTGTCGGAAACGAACGGCTGCTTCCATGCCGCTCCGTAGATAGAATGCGACGCCAGAACAGTCAGCTGCGGATTTCCCTGCGCGTCCGGCAAATCGAGCACGCAGACGGCTTTTAATCCGTTAACCGGGGTATGGCAGCCGAGGTTGCGCCAATGCCGTCCGCCGTCTTCGCTTAAAAACACGGCACTGTTTGTTGCGGTAATAATGATTCCGGGACGGGACGGATGGGTTTCCAAATCTTTCAGCATCTGAGGTTTTTTTATGAAGGATTTTTCGCCGTCGGTTATCTTTTTTATCACCTTTATCGGAAGGCCGTCGTTGATATACTCAAACTTCGATACATTATCCGATCGAGCAATGCCGTTATCGGTAAGGAAAAACCACGTGTTTCCGGTTTTGATAATTTTTCGTACCGCAGTCGTATTCCAAATCTTTTGTGCGGACACCGAGGTAAGTTTATATAATCCGTCCTGTGTACCGGCTAAAAGGAAATCCTGCGCATGAACCGACATCGCAGTAATAAATGCCAAAACAATCAACAGCCGTTTCATAAAGGGTAATTATAACCGATATAACAGCGGGGGTCTATGGAAACCTTGCCTATTTTACCTAAATTGACTACAGTGTTGCTTATGGGAAAGAAACTATATACATTAGCAATTTTACTGATGGCACTTGCAGT
>NZ_CALHGC010000123.1 GCF_938029485.1 uncultured Treponema sp.
CAGGGTGATAAAAAATGCAAGATCTCCATCCAGTTCTTTTTCCAATGCGAATTTACGGACATCTTCAATCTTTACCCCAGCCATTAATCCGACTCCTTAGATTTTATTCAATTTCGCCTTTTTTATATCCGCATACCGGACATCCCTGTGCCCGCCGGAAATGTTTAACCGGATACTTGCCGTATCCGCCGCCAGCAGTTCCCCTTCAAGCCAATCGGAACAGGAAACTTCCAACACCTTTATATTCTCACCAATAAAGGCTTGAAATTCCGCTGCATTTTTTATCACCCTGTTAAGTCCGGGAGAGCTTACTTCCATCTGAATATCCTGAGAGTTAAGCAACACTTCCGCACGTGATAATAACGCCCGATGTACCTTTGAGCAATCGTCAATTCCGACTCCGTTTTTACTGTAGATAACGGCTTTTACAACCCACATTGACTTTTGATGAACAATTTGCAAATCCACAAGTTTATATCCGAGGCCGGCAACTAGCTGTTCATAATCGGTAAAATACGGAACGCTTTCTTTTTGCACATATTCCATTGCATCAACTCCCGTAAACAAAAAAAGAGCCGTTTGAACGACTCCTGACTAGACTTATAAGGATAATAAAGTTCTTTACGGATAATACCATAAAGGAAAAGTTTATGCAAGACCGCAAAAATCGTTGAAAAAATCGTGAAAGGTAAACGCATCAGGCTGTTCAGCGCCCCCATTTCTTCTGCGCTTTTATCTGCTTTGCCTGATGTGATTACCCTTTTTTTAAATAACAGTATTATCAGGAATAATTGCATTTTTGGTGATAACGTAAATACGATCTACAATATGGTAATAGCCGTAGTCGCCGTCGGGCGGTATTTCACCCATACCGATAGATACGTTATGCCCGATACGCGCATTCTTGTCGATAATGGCCTTTTTGATATGGCAGTTTTTTCCGATGCCGACACACGGAATATCGGCTTTTTCGTCTCCGGCTTTGCTGCTGTCGGATTCGTAGTAGTCCGCTCCCATACAGACAACTCCTTCCAATACGCTGCCGGCCTCAATTATCGTTCGGATCCCGATTACGGAGCGGGTAATCGTTGCATACGTGATAACGCAGCCTTCACTACAGGTAACGCGGTCAAGCTGCGCTCCGTTAATTTTTGAAGCGGGTAAGTTTCGGTAGTGGGTATAAATCGGCGCTTCCGCATCATAAAAGTTGAATTGAGGGGTAATTTCCGTTAAATCAAGATTTGCCTCATAGAAGCTGCGGATGGTACCGATGTCTTCCCAGTAACCGTTATGCACAAAGGCTGAAACTTTATGATCTTTAATCGCGGCGGGGATAATCTCTTTGCCGAAGTCCGTCATACTGTTGTTTAAGCAGTCTTCCATCGCCTCCGCATTAAAGATGTAAATACCCATCGAAGCGAGATATTCTTTGTCGGGGCTTGCTACGGAAATACCCGATTGTGCAGGGATCTTCCATTCATCGATGTTTCTATCGGGGCCGGGTTTTTCCATAAAAGCCGTGATATTCGATTTTTTATCAATCTGCATAATACCGAATCCGGAAGCATCGCGGCGGTTGACCGCCGTACACGCGATGGTAATATCAGCACCGGAAGCTTCGTGCTGCGCTAGGAAATCTTGTAAGTTCATACGATATAATTGATCGCCTGAAAGAATGATGTAGTATTTCGGATTTTGCGTTTTAAAATGAGGAAAGTTCTTTCTTACGGCATCCGCAGTCCCTTCGTACCATCCCGAATGCTCAAACGTTTGCTCTGCAGCAAGGATTTCAACAAAACCGTTTGAAAAACTGTCAAAGCGGTATGCACGTGCAATATGCAGATGCAGCGATGCGGAGTTAAATTGGGTCAATACGTAAATTTGCCTAAAACCGGAATTAATACAGTTGGAAATAGGTATATCGACAATACGGTGTTTCCCTCCGAACGGTACGGCCGGTTTTGAACGGGATTGGGTGAGCGGGTATAAACGGGTTCCCTTTCCGCCTCCCAAGATAATCGATAATACTTTCGGCATATATCCTCCTTATGATATTTGCAGGGGCGCATTCCGCAAAAACCGAGAGAAGTATCTATGAACACACTAGACCTGTTCGATAACTTTGTTGCCGAACAGACCGACGAGTTCTATTATTATAAGTATAAACGAGGTTTTTATTTTTTTCCAGAAAAAAATAAGAATTATTCGCAAATCTAAGAACAAACGCATCGAGTTGTTGACAATGCTCTTATTGTCGTCATAATAAACGGGTATGAAAAAATTCCTTTTTGCCGCAGCGCTCGCGTGCTGTATGCTTTCTGCTTGTAAAAATGCCGAAGATTCGATTGCCGTTATTTGGACGGATCGTACCGAATTTATTTCTTATTGCGAAGCTTTTAACAGCGCTCAAAGCCGTTATAAAATCATTGCCCTTTATAGAAAGAACCCTTCGGATGCGTTAATAGATGATTCCGAACAGCCCGATATTGTCATCGGCCCATGGCTAAGAGGCGATGCAGCGAGGGTAAAATTCAGCAAATTAGACGCTCTGCTGTCTAACCGAAAAATTTCCCCCGCTATCTTTTACCCGTTATTATTTGAGTTAGGGAGTATCAACGGCGCTCAATATCTCTTACCTGTAAGCTTTAATTTACCGACCATTATCTTTTCCGCATCGCAGAAAAATATAATAAAGACAAATTTTACGATTTCGCTTGAAGAAATGCGAAAGCTTTCAATCGCATATAATACAAAGAGCGGATCGGAATATACTAAAATGGGATTTTCTCCTCGGTGGGATACCGATTTTCTCTACATCAGCGCCCAAGGGTTTGATGTGTCTTTTGAAGAAACAAAAAACTTCTTTTCGTGGAATGATAAAGCCTTACAGGAATTGATCGACTATACGCGCCGCTGGTCGGAAGAAATCAATACGGCAGCTGCAGCCGAAGATGAATTTAAATTTAAATACCTCTACGATCCGCCGTATACGCTCATCACCAACGGGCACTGCCTGTTTTGGTATTTGCCGAGCGATAAACTGTTTTCGTTAAATAATGAAAGATTAAAATCGCTCGATTATCGATGGATGAATTATAACGGCAAAACGCCTCTGCAGGATAATATCATCTATGCCGGAATTTGCAAGAAAGCAAAAAATAAAGCCGCTGCAGAAGCATTTCTGCTGTGGTTTTTTAATGAAGAAAATCAAAAAAAACTGCTTGCACGTTCTCAAACGGATAATATGATTGCCACCCCTTTCGGATTGGCAGGAGGTTTTTCTTCCGTAAAGAATGTAACTGAAAATATTTTCCCCGTGTATTACCCTCTTTTACTCAAGCATTTGCCGCAAACCGAGGACTTCTCTGCTCCTCATATCTTGCCCCATAATTGGGAGCTGCTTAAAAAAGAGATTATTTTTCCTTATTTAAGGGATCAGACACGAACACTTTCCGACGATGAAAAACCGCAATCGCTCAATCGGCGTGTATCGGATTGGTATAAGCGCCCCCGTTGATTCGACATGCGAAGCGGGTAGACGCTGTGCATCAAAATGTATTGTTTCCACCCGGCGCCTTTAATAGTGCACACCTATCCCGATAAAGATTTCCGTAATCGATTCTCCGTCACGCTTTGCTTTTCCTCTGAGAGTGAGACCGGAAAGATTTTTTACTTCCGTTAAATCGACCCCGAGGCTGGCTCTAACGTAAATACTTCGCATTTTTTCAGGATACACAATAACTTCCATCCCTCCGGCATACCATCCGTCTGCCGGATGATAGTATCGCCCCGTTTTGCTGTCATGCACCAGCGCCATATCGAAGAAGGGAATAAACTGAATGTCGCAATTAAACAACCGCACCCATGAAACGCCGGTAATGGTTTGAAAGTCCAATGTAGCAATCCGAATGGGAATATCGAAGTTAAAAGTAAAGGCCGTATCCGTGTCAATTCGTTTATTTAAAATACCGCGAAGAGCGGATCCCGCTTGAGTGCTTGTAGCCCCGAACAAAAGATAAAAAAACTGAGCACGGCCATATATACCGACACGATTTATAAACGAATAGTATCCGGCTAACGAGGTTTTAAAATCGGTAGTCATCTTATGTTTACTGTAAAATTGGTAAGCGTATGTATTGCTGATCGAGAAGGAAAGACCTTTTCTAAAATTAGATTGCCAATTCACTCTTGAAAGAGACAGCGCGTGTCCCCAATTAAATGACCACGTTCTAAGATCGTTCGCCTGGATGCCGTCAAATGCCCAATTTCCTGTCAGACTTATAGAGGGCGTCCACACAAGCGCGCCGAATTTTTTTATTTCGGCAAGCATAACGGGAGAGCGGAGATAAAAATTTGACTTAAAATAATACCGGTCGTTAGGATATAAATACCCCAACTTGGTCGGCTGTACCGTTTCGGTTTGAGCTTCAGAGTTTTCCGCCGTACTTGTAGCGGATATTTGACTTGATGTACGGTCATTAATTACCAGTTCGGAGGAAAGTCCGAACACCAATGATATATGTTTATTAAATTTGTGCGACGCTGCCAATCCGGTACCGATATTTATTTTAGGGAATTTCTCAAATGCATAGACAATCTCAAAGTTGTTGTCCCATAGCAGATTGAATATTCCCGCCTTAAACGGTAATGAAAAATCAATCGAAGATGATACAATCTGATTATCCGTTTCGGTTGAACGGTATACCAGATCCGCTTTTAACGGTTGTAATGTTCCCGCAAAATTGAAATCCTGCATTTTCAACTTTAATTGGAAGCCGCTGTTTGAATCAAAGGAAGGATAAGGCACTGCGATAAAGTTCCATGTGTCGGTTATTGCAATCGTAAGTATAACAGGAATCACTGATTGATTGTCCGTGTCGCCGTATTCCCTATCGATTTTAACCGTCTGAATAATCCGGATATTTTTTAATTGCTGTTCAAGGTCGCCTAGGTAGTGCTGCAATGCTTCTTCCGAAGTAAAAATACGATCGGTATCGACGGGAACGGCTTGTGAAAGCGGATATTTTCGTGTCAAACCTTTAATGTTGTAGTGGACGGCCGTGATTCGATAGTTTTGCGCAACAGGCACTTCGGCGCTCTTACCGGCCGGCGGTATCTCTGTGGGGGTATCAATAACAGCGGATTGCAAGGATTCCGCTTCCTGCGCATAAAGAACCGCAGTAAAAAAAATGCATACCCCAACTATAACAGATCGTATCAAACCCATACATTTTTTATATTCAATCATATATATCCTTCCAAGAAGTAATGCTAACCCTATCTGTTTAGCATATTACTACCTATTTAAGCAAGAGGTCGGTTATGCAAACCGGAGTAGGATACTAATCACTGAAAAATCTTTTAAAAATATACGGCGCAGATCTGCCGCCTATTTTCAAAAGACTTCGTAAGGAATAACTTCTTTAACATACAGATAAACAGTCAGTTCAGCGGTAAATTTTCCGCCCGAAACATAGAGCCGCGGATTATCTTTGATCAGCATCTCTCCGTTGACAGTCTTAGGCTTATTTTTAATATTTTTCCGTAAATATCCTCGGACGGCAGCAAGTGCCGCATCCCGATAAGCCTGCCGTACCCCGTCTATCTCCATCTTGCGAGCTGCCTTGCCGGAACCTT
>NZ_CALHGC010000124.1 GCF_938029485.1 uncultured Treponema sp.
ACGATGCGATTGTGCTTGTCAACAATAAGCGACGTGCATTGCAGCGGCTCAATGCAGTACGCAAAGCTAAAAACGTTCCCATCAGCGGACGCGATGTGCTGCTCATCCATCAAATTGCCTTTTATGATGATCCTGCACGGTTCACGCAAATGGTCAACAAGCTCTGCGATGAACTTGAAGAGCGGATTAAAAACGATGTTTCCGTCTATGAGTCGAATACAAAGCGTATCCTGCTTACCGGTACGCCGCTTTCAATCCCGAACTGGAAGCTCCATCAAATTATCGAAACAAACGGCGGCGCAGTTGTCTGCGAAGAGATGTGCACCGGTATCCGTTACTGCGAAGCTTTAGTCGATGAAACAAGCGACACTATCGACGGCATGGTTAAAGATTTAACTAAACGCTATCTCGGACACATCAACTGTGCATGCTTTACCCCGAATAAAGAGCGGATATCGGATATTAAGCGGCTTGCCGCCGACTTTAAGGCGGACGGTGTTATCGATGTTAACCTCAAGTTCTGCAACCTGTACGATACGGAAGGATTCTTTGTGGAACGGGCAATGAAGGAAGCCGGTATCCCCTGTCTCGGTATCGAAACTGACTATACCGACCAAGATGCCGAACAGCTGAAAACCCGCATCGGCGCCTTTATCGAAATGCTCAGCTGATTCTTAGGTAACTACAGGTGAGGCATTATATTCTACTACCCAATTCGGCGGCGGCAATGCAGTTGTATGCCCTGATGAATGAGCATGGGTTTGCCTGCACACCTGTGCCGACCCCGCGCACTGCGGATCACTGCTGCGGTATCTCCATCTTGTATGAAGATGCCGCGCTGCAGCCTTTAATTAAAAAACTCGCAGATGAAGCGGGCATCACTATCGATGCATTTTACGAATCAGTCAATACCGATGATCCGAATAGAATGAAGTTTTGCTAATTGTGCTTAGTCGGTGGAGAGGCGCGATTGTTTTATGAAGATGCCAAGGGAATAAGCCTGTTCGGAAACTTCCGTTTCTGAACAGGTCTAATATTTAAAAACACCTATTTAATTGTATGGGAGAAATATATGAAAACGATAAATAATTTACCCAAAGGCTTTGACAACCTTGCAGAAGCGCAGCAGCAAAAATTTTTGGCATTAAAAAAAGTAAAGGATGAGGGTGGACGGGTAGTTGGTTTATATTGCTCGTATGTCCCGATCGAGCTGATCTATGCGGCAGGCGCAGTGCCTGTTTCGCTGTGCGCAACAAGCGAAAAGCCCATCAGTGCTGCGGAAAGAGATTTACCGACCAACCTTTGTCCGCTCATCAAAGCTTCTTACGGACACGCAATAACCGACACGTGTCCTTTCTTTTATTTCTCCGATTTTATCATCGGAGAAACGACGTGCGACGGTAAGAAAAAAATGTTCGAGCTTTTAAACGACATCAAACCGACCTACGTGATGCACTTGCCGCAAAACAATCTTGATCCTAAAACGTATCCGTTTTGGGCGGATGAGGTGAGAATACTCAAAACCAAAATCGAAGAGTTTTACGGCATCACCATAAGCGAAGCAGATTTACGCCGCGCTATCAAAGACTGTAATCAGGAAAGAAGAAACCTTATCGGATTCTTTGAGCTTTCGGCGCTGGATCCTCCGCCTGTTTCCGGATTGGAGCAATTCAATGTAAAGGAAGCGTTCGGTTTCCAATATGATGTTGAAGCAAAGAACTCGGAAATTGTTAAGCGGACAAAGGAGCTGAAAGATTATTGGGAAAAAAATCTGAAAGGGACAACCGATAGGCGCCCCCGTATTTTGATTACCGGCTGCCCGTTAGGCGGCGTCAAAGAAAAGATACTTGCTAAGATTGAAGAACTGGGCGCTATTATTGTCGGCTACGACAGCTGTTCCGGCATCCGTACCCAGATGGAAATGGTAGACGAAGACCCAAGCCGCGACCCTATAGAAGCAATAGCAGAAAAATATCTTAAGACCAACTGTTCAGTTATGAGCCCCAATCCTGGGCGTTTGCGAGATCTTAACTATCTTATCGACCACTATAAAGCTGATGCGGTTATTGAATGTACGCTTGTCGCATGCCATACTTTTAATTTGGAAAGCCACACCATCGGTAAATATGTTATGCAAAAAGGCTTGCCGTATCTTCACATTGAATCGGATTATTCACAGGGAGATGCCGGTCAGTTTTCCACCAGAATAGAAGCCTTCTTGGAACTGGTGCGAGAAAAGAAAGGGATGTCGTTATAGAGCATCTCTGAAAGTTAACGGTTGTTTTTCTTCTTCAGAAAAGCAGTCAAATGCTGTTGAAATCTGATCTGCCAGATTGATATCAATTTCTTCCATCAGCTGTTGTCCCTTTTCTGT
>NZ_CALHGC010000125.1 GCF_938029485.1 uncultured Treponema sp.
TATTATACTTCTTTCATACATTTTGTCAATCATCTCCTTTTAAATGATAAGATAACATCAAACTACTGCATCGTAATAAATGCTGTGGAGATCATCCATGTTAGCAGTGAATAGTTATTAAAAAATCCGCTGTGATTATGGAGTGCTTCACTTGTAGGATGCGTAGCCGACTATAAATATCGGCCTAATAGAGAAAACCTGATTTTTTGCGTCCCCGTGTATCAATTTTCTCTAATTCGAAATGGATACTATCACTTTACTATTGACTGTTCAAGCATTCAATTGCTTTATAATATTGAAATTGTTACACGATATACATCGAAAAATTGACATTCTAAATGATAATAGCTACAATGAACAACTTGAAAGATTAAGATATCTTATTCGTGCGGAGGGTTTAATACCCGTCGTTCTCGGCAACGCTCTACGCCGGGGGTGTTGATTTATTCCAAAAAATTGTTTACGAGGTAATTCATGGCACTATTTTTCCGCGTTTGTACGGGGCTGTCTTTTATTTTTTCTCTTTTATTACTCGTCAAGAATATGCATGGCCTAGCTTTTGCGGGGAGCATTGCCGGTATCGTTTTTTCTTCGGTACTTGTGTATTCGCAATTGCGATTAAAGCGGAAAGGAACTTACATCTCACTAGTTATCACAAGAAAACTCTTTGACTACTGGCCGTTTGTTATGATTGCTTGTTTTATTTGCTCCCGTGCACTTGTAGAGCATTCGCCCTATACATTAGATGCCGTGCTTGCGCTGTTATGGTTCGGTATCGTTATCTTAAAAGCAATTACCGTTCACTACTTAAAAAATAAGAATCTGCAAAAATATTTTCCGGATATTCAACCCATTCAAAAGAAAAAAATCCCTCCGAGTAAGGGAACGTCAATTGGAGAAATAATAAAAATCATTTTAACTGAACGACACAGGGGGAACCCGGTTAGAGAGATAATAAAACGCGTTTTAATCGAACTGTTGGAATGGGTAGATGCCGCTTTTTACGCGATCTTTTTTGTGCTGTTAATCAATATTTTTATTTTTCAAGTATACCGCATTCCATCGGAATCTATGGTGCCTGAATTTATGATCGGCGATACGGTTATCGGCGTTAAAACTCCTTCGGGGCCTTTTTTTCCGCTTTCTTCTTTTAGACTCCCGCAGTGGAAGAACTACAAACGCGGCGATATTGTTATTCTGAACAACCCGAATTATCCCGACACGCCCAAAGCACGGCTTAAAACATTTATGTCGCAGTTAGTGTATATGCTCACGCTTGCGCGAGTGAATCTTAACACCGATGACAACGGCAAACCGAAAGCGGATCCGCTGGTAAAGCGCGTTACCGGACTTCCCGGTGAAAAGCTGATGCTTGTCGACGGGGTTTTGTACGTTAAACATCGCGGCGATACCGAATTTTTACCGGTACAAGAAGATAGTCTCTATGCAAATTGGGATTTAGCAAGTCTCCCTGCCTCGGATCGCCGATTAATCAAAGATATATACATCGGCTCCGAAGAACTGCGTATATTGGAAGCCGTTGAATCACAACGGAAGGATCTTAACTTAAACGATGCAGTAAAGCAAACCGAATTGCTTGTCAACCGACTTTCGCTTTTAAAAGGCAATAACGACACGGCGTCAGCTGCAGATTTTTTACAGGAAGCTGAATATGAGATGAGCGCACTCTTTCGTGCTAACGATACGATAAGCCGCGAAATTTTAACCACCAACGGTGGCCTTGCATGGTTCCGCAATTTTATGACAAGTTGGGTTCCTTATTGGCAAAGCGGCGAGACACAGCAGGCTTCGTTATACGAAAAACGGTTTGCGCAGTTGAATGCGCTTATCAAACTCTGTTTCGGTAAAATCGTTATCCGCAATATTGAGCTTTTCCGCGCAAACGCTACGGCGGAGCAATTCATCAACGATGAAGTGCGGAGCAGCCTTTTACAGGAAGCGCAAACATACGCGTTTTACCTTGCATGGACTAATCAGCGCAACATGAATGTCTTTCCTGCCGGAGCGGATGAATACATCCCCGAAAACGCCTATTTTATGATGGGCGACAACAGGTTTAATTCAACCGATATGCGCCATACCACTGTTTTTAAATTGACTTCCGTGGATAAAAACGATGCGCAATCCGTTCGATTTTTAAGTAATATTGAACCGAAATATGTCCCTGCGGAAAAAATACTCGGCACGACGATACTGCGGGTGTTTCCCTTCTCGCGATTTGGAGCTTTATAAATGCACTCGGAACCTATTCAAGAACAAATGAACGCATGGTTTAAAAACCTCGGTTTTCCTTCTTTATTGATGCATGAGCCGATAGCTCATTTTGATTTTACCGCCGATTCGCGCCGTATTCTTGTAGTCGGGCCGATGGGATCGGGAAAAACCGAGTATGCGGGACACGTCTGGCGGGATGCGCAGGTTGCCCGTACCAAAAGCGGCGCCGTGCAAAAATTAACCAGCGGTGCAAACTCGCAAAAAGATTTGTTTGATCCTGCAAGCGGAATCGGATCGGCGGATCGGCGATACACGTTTTTTGCGCGCTATAGCCTCGATAAGGAGCGTTTCCCCGACTATCCCGATGACGCGCTTGCCTACCGCGGCGGCTACCAGCGGTGCGGCGAACATATTGCGACGGTCGGTAATTCATTTGCGCTCGAAAAGCTGTTGCAGGAAAATCCGCATATCGGTACGTGGATTATCGACGAGGCGGCCTTTTACGACGAGCGGCTTGCATACGTGATTAAAAAAGAAAGCGACCGGCGCGGGCTTGTGTTTGTGATGCCGACTTTGCTGTTAAACTTCCGCGGTGAAATTTTCAATGCGACGGCGCGGCTGCTTGTAGAAACGGCGACGGAAATATATCCGTTCTCCGCCTATTGCGAACACCCCGACTGTCTGCAAAACGGCTACAATACTTATCGTTACTATAGCGTGAACGGTATCGAATGCCCTGCGCTCTATTTTGATCCGCTGATCATCATCGGCGGCGACCGCAAAAAAGACGATCCTTTTGAGCCGAATTACTGCACCCGCTGCGACCGGCACCATTTTTTGCCCGGCAAGCAGTACACGTTCTTTACGTTAAAGCCGCTGGGAATAGAAGCAAGCAGAGGCAATATGCAGCCGCTTATGCAGGAGCTGGCAGCAATTCAAGATGATATGGAGCGCTCCGAATTGTTCAATACGTTTAAGACCGAATACCTCGACTGTGCCAATCCTTCGCCGGAACGGATGAATGCGCTCCGTGTCCCCTGCATTGCGGAACGAGCGCTTATCTTCCTTTTTGCCGAGCAAAATCTGCTCTCCGCCGATCAAATGCGGACATTAGTAAAAGAACTGCACTTAAATAAGGAGTATCTTGATAAGCGGCTGTCTGATAACAAACGACCGCTTGTGTGGAGCTGAGAGTGCATCAGGCCTATGTTAGAACTACTGTAATTTTAAGTATTTATGGTTTTATAAGTAGTTTATGTTATAATTTTTATGCTATAATTGAAACATGAGTAGATTTGACACAGCTTATTTAAGTAATGATGGTTCCTACACATTATTTTCTTTTAATAAGACTCGATTAAAATTTATAGCACCGTATTCGCTGGAAAAATATGAAAAGGTTCTCCATTGGGATAGTGGCTATCTTGAAGTATTAGCTAAATATACTCATAATTCTGAACTGGAAGAAGAATATATTGATTT
>NZ_CALHGC010000126.1 GCF_938029485.1 uncultured Treponema sp.
CGATACGAACCTAAAACAGCGATTAAAACGTCTCTTAAAAATGTGGGTAGTAATGAGATCGGCTCTACCCGTGTGTGGAGCATCCCGCTGTATACGTTATTTCGCATCAAAGACTATCTAGCGCCTCTCTACAAGTAGCGCCCCGGATATCCCCTACCTGGTTTTAAACTGGGTAATTGGAAATATAATTACGCATCACCAATTACCCATTGCCAATTCTTTGCCCTGCCCTTTTCTACTCTTTTACCGCTCCGGCGGCAAGGGACTTGAGCAGGAATTTCTGCCCTGCCATAAACAGCAGCGTAAACGGCACCGCAACGAGCAGCGCTCCGGCGGCAAACATCGTAAAGTTATCGTTTGCGCGGCCGTTAATCAGCTCGAAAAGGCCAAGCGCCAAGGTCTTTTTATCATCGCTGCGCAAAATAAGGCGCGGGAAGATAAAGTCCATCCACGGTGCGGTAAAGCTGGTAAGCGCAAGGAACATAATCATCGGCTTTACCATCGGCAGTACGATTTTCACGTATGTGGTAAACGAACCGGCGCCGTCGACATGGGCGGCTTCTTCAACGCTTTTCGGCACCGTATCAAAATAGCCTTTCATCAGCCATACGTTAAAAGGTACACTGCCCGCCGCATATACCAAAAGGAGTCCCCAATGGGTATTTAAGCCGTTTATCTTCCATAGCAGCACATACGTTGCAACCATTCCGATAAAGCTTGGGAACATCTGCAGCACAATCATAGAAGCGAGCAGCGGCTTCCGCAGCGGGAACCTAAAACGGGAAAAGATATAGGCGGCGGTTACACAGACAGCCAAGGTCAAAAGAACATTGAACACCGCAATCTTGAGGGTATTGCCGTACCATTTAACGTAGTTGGTGCCGCGCACATCAGTTGTACCTTCGACGATTTTATCCGCGGGTGTTAAAAGCCGTTTAAACTGATACACCGACGGTTCCTTGGGGATAGGAGAAATGCTTGTTGCCGCCAACGAATTAGTTTTGGTAAACGCCGCACCGACCGTAAAGGCAACGGGATAGAGAACAAAAAGCACCGTCGAAATAAGGACGGTATACAGGATAATCAGTACCAGTATGGTACTTAGAGAATGCTTTTTCATTACAGTTCTCCTTCTTTAAACGCCTTGGTATGCGTAAAATTATAGACTGCGAACGGCACCAGCACGACAAACACGAGGATCGAAAGTACCGAGGCAAGGTTGTACAAAGTCGGCGTATCATACGTGAGTTTATAAATCCACGAAATCAACAGGTCGGTTGCGCCTGCCTTTGTCTGAATACTGTCGTCAAGATTCGGGCCGCCGGCAGTAAGGAAGAATACCGCACCGAAGTTGTTGATATTGGCGGCAAACTGCATAATGAGAATAGGCATTGTTTGGAACAGCACCAACGGAAGGGTGATGCGGAAGAACTGCTGCAATTTATTCGCACCGTCGATGGTTGCCGCCTCATAAATATCCGCAGGGATGGCCGTCATATTGCTGGTAATCAATATCATACTATACGGAAAGCCGATCCAAATATTGACCAACAGCATCGTAATCTTTGCCATAAACGGGTCGGAAAGCCACTTAATCGGTTCACTCAAAAGACCGAACTGCATCAGCGATCGGTTGATGGGGCCGAATGTTCCGTTTAAAAGGTTCGCCCAAATGAACAAGCTCAGCATAACCGGAATGGCATACGGCAGGATAAACACGGTTCGGAAGAATTTCGGCAGTTTGATGCGCTTATCAACAAGGATAACCGCAAAGATCATACCGGTAAAATAACAGGTCGTGGTTGCAAAGAACGCCCAGATAACCGTCCACAGCGCAACACGCCCGAAAGCGGAGAACCAGCTGTTCGCCAGCTTGGAATTGAACATCGTGATAAAGTTTTCAAAACCGACCCAGTCGACAAGGTTATTCGGCGGGATATGCTTGGGCGATGAATAATTCGTAAAGGCAACCAGCGCCGAAAAGATGAGCGGCAAAACAGTGAAAAACAAGATCAACAGGATCGCAGGGCTCAGTCCGAGATACGGAAACGCCGATTCGACAAACTTCTTACGGGATTCCTCAGTGGACGGATAGCGCTGCTTTTCGACAATATACGCTGCCGTTTTTTTCGCAGTGATCACGTTCGCAACATACACGCCGATAAACACGACGAGTAACAGCACGGTGATAAGACCGCCGATCATCATGAAGATGGAATGATCCTTCATCTTGATAGGGACATTCGGTTTTTCATCTCCGAGTGTGATAAGACCGATCAGACTCCGTACGATGGGGCCTTTTCCATTGAACTGCATAACCGTCTGATCAAAAAAGATCAAAAATAATACCGCCAATTCCATCAAAGCGAAAAAGGCGCCGCGCACATATTGCTTTAAATAGAGGATCTGACCGAGCCCCATAAAGCACGTCGATGCGGTTGACGTCTTTTTGATAATTGATTTGTCGATAACGGCAGCGCCTTGTAAGGTCGTTGTAGCCATTAAAACTCCTTTTTTTGCAATCAAATGCAAAAGCCGCTGCCGCTTTCGAGTACGCGAATACTTAAAAGCGGCAGCGGATATTAGACCTGCTCGATAACTGCGTTTTCGACCAGGTTTAGTTTTTTATTGTATCGACTCCATTGTAGCCGCAGCAGCATTCAGTTTTTCCGTAACATTGCCGCCGTCCCAGATATTCGCAAAAGTTGCATTCATTGCAGACCAGTATTTGCCCATTTCGGGGATTGTGGGCATCGGTGTAGCGTATTGCGCCTGCGCTAAAATACCTTGGCTCAACGGATCGCTGATGGTGATATCGGAGCGGGGCGGAATTTGTTTGGTCATTTCGTACCGTTTTTCCAACATCGGCTTTGAGGTGAGGAATTTTGCAAAATCCTGCGCTTCCGCCGGATGATCGCTGTAGGCGCTGACAAAGGCCAAGCGGAGACCGGAGAAGGATGCCGGAGGATTGGTCATGCCGGGGAATACCGGAATGGGTGCAATACCGTAGTTAAGGCCTGTTTTTGAAAAATCAGAGATCTTCCACGGGCCGGTAATAATCATCGCGGCTTTACCTTCCGTAAACGAGGAATTGCAGAAATCGTCGGTAATATCGCCTGACGGAACATCGAGCATTTTCTTGCGAAGGCTCTGGAAATAGATTAAACCGGTAATAGCATTGGGGCTATTGACGTTGTGCTGCTTGGGGTCATCGCCGTTCGGGCCGAAAAGCGGTGCACC
>NZ_CALHGC010000127.1 GCF_938029485.1 uncultured Treponema sp.
AATAATCCACGGCGGCATCGTAAGAAGCTTTTCCGGCGAAAACAACGAACAACAATAGCGAGATAACTAAGGTCAGTTTAAATCCGATACCTTGCGTTACTGCTCTTGTTTGCGAACCTCTTATGCCTTTTTCATGGGGGGGGGGGCATTATACCATTGTTTTCCATTTTGTCAAGCCTCTTTTCTATATAAAGAATGTTTTTATATGAATCTACCGTAAATATCGGCTGAAAACCTGTATTTAACGATAAATTCAGTATAAAATTTTCCATATTATTATATCTTTTTATATTATATCATAGGAAGAAACACATTGCAAGAAAAAATTGTATTTGTGTTTGCCGTAGAGATTCCGTATTATAACTGTATAAATCATTATAAAATCAACAACCCCAACGTTCGCGTCGGGGTATTAAACCCCACACGAATAACGTCTTATAATTTTAATATGGCATCCGCGAAAACCCATTTGCCTTTATGGTATAAACGATGTAGAATAGAGAGAATACGGAGGTAGCTTGTATGAACGAAGTGATCAATGCACTTTTAACGCGGGTGAGCGTACGTAAATTTACCGATCAAAAAATTGAAGATGAAAAGTTAAAACTCATTGCCGATTGTGCAAAAGCAGCTCCTACGGGCAAAAACAGGCAGGCACGGAAATTTACGGTTGTACATAATCGGGAAAAAATTCAAGAACTTGCTCAGGCAATCGCAAAAGTACATAACCGCAGCGATTACCGGATATACGACTGCGACGCCATCCTTTTGATCAGCTTTGCAGAGGACGATATATACGGCCAATGCGACTCATCTTGCGCAATCGAAAATACGTATTTGGCAGCGGAATCTCTTGGGTTAGGTGCGGTCTGGATAAATCAATTACGCGATAAATGCAATGAACCGGAAATCAGAAAACATCTTGACTCCTTTCATCTTCCGCATAATCATGTAATATGCGGCTTTGTTGCGTTGGGATATCCTGCAGAAAAACCGGCGCCGAAAGAACGGACGGAACCAGTAGAATTTATATACTAGGAAAATGCATTATGAATGAAAAAATCGCTATCCTCGGTGCGGGGTCATGGGGAACGGCAATAGCCTGTGCACTCGGCCGGAGCGGGCATCGCGTTATGCTCTGGAATCGGAGTGAGGATGCATGCTCAAGCATCAATACCGAGCATATCAATAAAAAGTATTTACCGAATTACACCTTACCGCCGACGGTCTCTGCCGCTACCGATATGCAAGAAGTATGCAAGGATGCGGCTGTACTCTTTTTAGCAAGTCCCTCCCTCTATTTACCGGATACCGTAAACAGACTCTTAACGGTTTCTCCATTTAATATCGATACCGGAACACAGACGTATCCGCTCATTGCGGTACTTACCAAAGGATTTATCCCCGATGAGCACGGAGAGCCGCACTTAATCATCGAATCCCTTGAAAAAAAATTACCTGATTTTTATCGGGATCACCTCGTCTATGTCGCAGGTCCGAGCCACGGGGAAGAAGTTGCCGCAGGAAAGCTAACAGGACTCATCGCAGCTTCAAAGAATCCCTTAAGCTCCATCCGGTGCCGCGAAATCCTTAAATCGCGCAGCCTTCTGGTATATTCAAGTCTTGATATTGTAGGCGTACAGGTATGCGCAGCGACAAAGAACGTAATTGCCATTGCATTCGGTATGCTTGATGCACTAACCGAACACTCCGACTTTTTCGGAGACAATACCGAATCGCTTTTATTGGCGGCAGGCTTAAACGAGATTCAAATTATCGGGAGAGCAATGGGAGCAACACACCCCGAAACATTCACATCGATTTCCGGTATCGGAGACCTTGATGTTACGTGTCGCAGCAAATACGGTAGAAACCGCAAATTCGGCCGCGAAATTATCACCGCAGCCGTCTTAGACGGTTTTAACGGCATCGATGACCTTATTGCGCGAATCGGCACTATCGGATATTTACCGGAGGGTATTGCTGCCTGCTATTACCTCAGTGAGCTTGCCGTAAAATACGACCTCAAGCTGCCGCTCTGTTCAGGGCTTTTCAAGCTGCTCAACAAAGAACTCGGCTATATGGAATTCCTCGAAAATTTACTCAGCGGAACCAAGAACTAGCTCTTTTGAAAATAGATGGTGCCTCTACTTCGCGCTGTCGGTTCGTCAAAAATCCGGCGCAGCATTATAAGAGAAAAACAAAGATAGGATTAATTGAGTGCTATAAATCTTTGATAACTCGAGATCAAAGAGAAAATTAATAGACTTATACAAAAAACGTACCGGATGATAAAAATGAGCGGCGGCAGATATATACTGCAGAGCACAAGTACCGTAGGTAAAATATAAAATCCTATTGCCGTATATCGTCCGATACGATCAAACATAAAAATATGAGACCGGGACTGTTGGCATCTTACCACTAGGGATGTCAGGATAAATTCAAAGAGTTTTACCGTAATAAGAACCAGAAACCAAGCAGGTAAACAGCCCAAGCGGTACAGTGCATAGCTTGAGGTCATAACATAGAAAAAGTCACAGATGACATCTGCTATTGAACCAAAGCTGCTTTGAACTTGAAATGCACGGGCACATTTCCCGTCCAAAAAATCACTTACGGCGATGCCCAAGAATAAACAGAGATAATAAATGCCGCGGATAGTTCCCGTTGTTATTTCCATATAAGCAAAGACGGATAACGGTATTCTGAATAATGTTAAACAATTAATGAGTATAAACGCTGCGTATTTTTTTTCGATAGTATACATATTTCATTCCCTTATTTTACTGGGGCACGAAGTGAGAGCGTGCAGATGATATACAGGTTTTCGCAGTGTACAGCTTTTATTTTACACTATATGCTGTAATAGATAGAAAAGAAGTGCATGATGCTGCCGGCGAGTACAAAGAGGTGCCATACACCGTGCATCCATTTTATTTTTTTCATTGCATAAAAACTGCAACCGACGGTATAAAGTACGCCGCCTAAAACCAAAAAACGGAAGCTTAATAGAGGAAGCTGTTCTTTAAGCGGCTTTGCCGCGAATATAATAAGCCACCCCATCGGAATATAGGTAACAACCGATAACACGCGCACTCTACTTCCGAATATTGCATAGAGCACAATACCGACTACGGCTAATCCCCAAATAATACCGAAGATAGACCAACCGACCGCTCCCCGCAGCGCAGTAAGACAGTAGGCTGTATAAGTGCCGGCGATAAGAATATAAATTGAACAGTGATCGAATATGCCGAATACTTTTTTGGTACCGAGCGGTAAGGAATGATAGAGTGTAGAAAACAAATAGAGAATAATTAGCGAAGAGCCGAATATCGTAAACCCGACAATACACCGAACCCGATATTCATTAGGTGCATAATAAACAGCCCGAATAATAAGGAGTACCAAAGCGGCAATCGAAAGCAATGTCCCAATGCCGTGCGTTATTGCATTGACAATTTCTTCGCCTGTCGTATATCGTTTTGTAATCACATACGCCATCATCGCCCCCATAAAAAAACAAAACACTAAAACTAATCCGTTTTAGTGTTTTGTTTCTACGGAATAACGGCCTTTAGTCTTTAATGTTATAGCGTTTCTTAAAGCGATCGATACGTCCTGCGGTATCTACCAATTTTTGTTTACCGGTAAAGAAAGGATGACAGGCAGAACAAATTTCAACTTTAATATCTTTCTCTGTAGAACGGGTTTGAATAACATTTCCACATGCACACGTAATCGTTGTTTCCGCATAATTAGGATGAATATCTTTTTTCATTATAACACCTCTTACACACTTCTCCAAAAGGAGCACTACTTACCATTCCGGCCTCAATCAGCCGGAGCCGTATTATTGCATGGTTCCGGAATTCATCAATTTCAAGAACACTTCATTATTCTTACTTTTCTTCATTTTGTCAAGGAGTAAGTCCATAATTTCAAGATCATCCATCGGGTTAATAACCTTGCGCAGCAGCCAAATCCGCTGTAAATCGGCCTCATTAATCAAAAGCTCTTCTTTACGGGTTCCCGACTTCTTAATATTGATTGCAGGGAATATACGGCGGTCGGATAACCGGCGATCCAAGTTGATTTCCATATTGCCTGTTCCTTTGAACTCCTCAAAGATAACCTCGTCCATACGGCTACCGGTTTCTATCAAAGCAGTAGCGATAATAGTCAGACTGCCGCCTTCTTCAATATTACGGGCAGCACCAAAAAAACGTTTAGGCTTATGCAGTGCATTTGAATCAACACCGCCGGAAAGCACTTTACCGGAGGTCGGTACCGTCTGGTTATAGGCACGGGCAAGACGTGTGATGGAATCAAGTAGGATCACCACATCTTTTTTGTGTTCGACTAACCGCTTTGCCTTTTCCAATACCATTTCCGCAACCTGTACATGCCTCGTTGCCTGTTCATCGAAAGTAGAGGAGATAACCTCGCCGTGCACCGTTCGCTCCATATCGGTAACTTCTTCCGGCCGTTCATCAATCAACAAAACGATAAGATATACCTCAGGATGATTCTG
>NZ_CALHGC010000128.1 GCF_938029485.1 uncultured Treponema sp.
ATACGTTACTATCTTTGCATTATCCAATACAAAATCCCTAAACAAAGAAGCCCCCGCATTTGTTATCCAATTATTCGGTGCGATAAATCCGACTAATCCGTTTTCTTTTGCAAACCGAATCGCTTGATATCCGAAAAAATACCACAAATCCATTTTTCCTTGATAGCAAGGATGATTATGTAAACCTTTAAAGCAACCCGTATCGGTATATTCTTTTACATACGGCGGATTCCCAATCACGCAATCAAAACCACCGTCTGCAAATATGCCCGGGAACTGAGCATCCCAGTCAAAGGCGTTCACCTTGCGTTGTTCCTCGATGCCGAACAGTGTTAAATCCTTACCCGTGTAGTAATCTGTTCCGATAAGGCTGTTCCCGCATTTAATATTGTGCGACATATCCGGTAAAATTTTTGCCTGTATGTCGCTCGTTCTGAACAGTGCAGCCTGTCCCGTTGCGGAAAGAGCCTTGCCCTCATTTTCCAAGAGCTTCAAAAAGAGCGAAAGCTTTGTTACCTCCACCGCCTGTGCGTCGATATCCACACCGTAGATATTGTTTAGTAAAATACGTTTTTTCTCTTCAATGCTCAGCTTATACCCTTGCGTTGCTGCATCCTTGTAAATAAGCCCCTTCTTCTCTGCCTGCGCACGCCGCGCTTCCGCATAATACCAATCCAAGTGCCAGTCCAGCAAATACTGATACGCCCCGACAAGAAAACTCCCCGAACCGCATGCAGGATCAACAAAACGCAAACGGCTTACATCATCAGGCGTTCTGCCTGCAAGCTTTTTACCGATTGTGTTTTCAACGATGTATTTAACGATATAAGGCGGCGTATAATACACACCCCCTGCTTTTTGTACTTCCGGCTTTTCAAGAATCTCTATGCTGTGCCCGTTCTTCGTTTTGCGCGTAAAGCGGATAATCTTTCCCAAAAAGCGTTCATAGATGGAACCGAGTATTTCAACCGGCAGCACGCTGAACTCATACTGACATTCAGGATAATAGAGCGCATTGATAATACTGATAAGCGTTTTATCCGCAACGGCAAGTTCGTCAAGCCATTGGTCGGAAGCAAACAACCCCGCGTTAAACTTTGCATTCGCATTTTCAAAAAGCCGCTGCACATTTTTATAAATAGCCGTTTTTTGCTCAGCGATTTTTTTAAGCTGATTTCCTTCTTCAATTTCTTTATCTTCACAAATCCGTAAGAAGAGCAGCCGGTCGATAATTTTCTGCACAGCGCCCGTCAAATTGAATGCATCGATTCCGTCATTATGCAGCGCAATATCTTCGGCAAGAACCATCCGCCATTTTTCGATCATATTTAAAATATCATCATCGACAGTTGCCGTCCCCCGCTTATCCTTCGTCCCTTCGTAATAGGTATCGAACTTACCAAGATCGACGGCATCCCAACTGATTTTATCATACAGCGATTCAAAATTTTCAGAGAGCTGATCGTAAGTCAGATACTCAATGCGGGCAGTGGCGGCAGTGTCTTTTTCGGACGGCTTAATCCGCGTATCGTAAATCGCAAATTCCTGAAAGTCCGTCAGCACCGCAATCGGCATCTTTGAGGTATACGCATATCGCCGCACCTGCAGCGCCGGTTCGGGATTTGTTTTAAGGTCAACACTCGGCTGCTTTGCTTCCACATACATCTTCCGCTCGCCGCCGTAACAGAGCGTATAGTCGGGATGCTTCACCTGCCCGTTCATCACTACGCGGTCTTCGGTAATAACCTCCTGCCGATCATGCCGCGCTCCTTTCTCATTTTTAACATCCCATTTCAGACATTCAAGCAGCGGATCGATAAACTTATTGCGCACTTCGCTTTCCACAAAATTCTTGGAAAGATAAAAGGACTCATTTTCCTTAAATTGATTTACCAGCTGTGCTACACGTTCCTTGCGTTCCGCCATCGTCATGTCTTTTGCCTTAATGGACATCGTCTACCCCTACTCCGCTTTCGCATTTGAATATAGCGTACATTATAGCACACTCGGACGAGTTTGTAAAAACGATACAGTAAAACTTGATTAATAAACCTGTTCGGA
>NZ_CALHGC010000129.1 GCF_938029485.1 uncultured Treponema sp.
ATAGAACTTCTCTTTTATGATAGGTGATACACCGTTTTTTCTCTATTAAATAATTACAAGAGAAGCCGGCTATTCTTGCGTTTCGGCAGATACTTCCGCTTTAGCTTCTTCCTGTACACCTTCTGTTGCTTCGTGCTGAGGTTCAGCTTCCGCTTCTTCCTGACGGCGGCGTGAGCGTTTCTCCGGTTTTGCTTCGGCCGTTTTTTCAGCTTCCGGCTGAGCTTCTACCGCGACGGGAAGCACCGCAACGGCAGATTCATACAATTTGAGCGTTGCAGTATAATGACCGACGCTCTTAAAAGTAAGACCGGGCAGTTCGATGCGCTTCCGTTCGATTTCAAATCCGAGTTTTTGCAGCTCGTCGGAAATCGTCTGATTGGTAACCGCACCGTACAATTTTCCGTTCGGACCTGCCGGCATTATAATGGTGAGTGTCAAAGCTTCAAGCTGCTCTTTTAAACCGGCTGCATTTTGCCGCTTAACAGCTTTCCGCTGCTCTATTTCTTCCTTGCGGCTTTCAAAATGGGCAAGAGTAAAAGAATTGCAGGGAACCGCTAAATTCCGCGGAAACAGATAGTTGCGGGCATAGCCTTTGGCAACATCTTTAATATCCCCCTCTTCTCCGAGGTGTTTGACATCTTCATTTAAAATTACTTTCATTTCAAGCTCCTTAATAGACGGGAACGGTTTAAAAATCGGTTATTTCTTCACCATCCCCATAATGTAAAAAATGGAAACCGCCCGCATTTCCAGGAGTTGGAAGCAAGCGGTAAACAATTAGGAATATGGGAATGTCTCAAAAGTTGGTTGCCTTTTTCGACAGCCCCATGATCTATGTGTGATTAGTCCACAACGTAGGGAAGCAACGCAAGTGCACGTGCACGCTTAATTTCAAGCGCGAGCTTACGTTGGTGTTTCGCACAGGTCCCGGTAATCCGGCGAGGCAAAATTTTTCCGCGTTCGGTAATAAAACGGCGCAAAGAATCCGGTTCCTTATAATCGATTTTTGCTTTCTGGGCACAGAAGCGGCAAACTTTTTTACGGAAAAACATTTTTCCTTTTTTATTGCTTTGCCGTTCTTCCCCGCCTTCCCGAGGATTTTCCTGTGTATTTGTGTCCGCTTCAACGGTATTCAGTGTCTCGTCCGACATGTTTTGTTCTCCTTAAAATGGAATATTGTCATAATTGGCGTTATCAAAATCGGCTTCATAACCGTCATTAGGCGGCGGTGTATTTTGCCGAGCCTGATATGCCGAAGGTGCATTTGATCGCTGATATGTTCCTTGATTGCCGTTATTCATCTGCTGACCACCGCTTCCGGAACCGCCCCCTAAAAGCTGAAGATTATTTGCGATAATTTCTACTTTGCTGCGGGATTGTCCGTCCTGTTCCCATCGGTTTTGCCGAAGCTCCCCTTCAACAGCGACCTGCTTTCCTTTTACAAGGTATTGATTAAGCGCCTCGCCCTGTCTGCCCCAAAGTACGATGTCAAAGTAGTTTGCTTCTTCAACCCACTCCTCACCGTTTTTCCGCCGCCGATTGATTGCGATCGAGAATCTGCATACGGCCGCTCCCCCTTGGGTATATTTCAATTCCGCATCGCGGGTAAGCCTGCCGACAAGTACGACATGGTTTATATCTGCCATCAATATCCTCCCGAATTATTCATCAATTTTGATAAATAAAAAGGTCAAAAGGTTTTGATTGAGCTTAAACTTGCGGTCTATTTCGATAATCTTATCCGGTTCGGCATGAATATTGAACAACACGTAGCGGCCTTTTGTTCTTTTTTTGATTTCATACGTTAGCTCGCGGTCTCCGAACGGATCTTCGGAATCAATTTGAACGCTGAAGTCTCCCAAAACCGATCGGACATCTTCAATGCCCGGCTTGAACTGCGCTTCCTCAATGGGAAAGACAGTCATCAATTCATACTTTCTCATGTGCCCTCCTGATGGCCATTAGTCCCGCATTTGCTGCGGGATGGAGTTTTTACCGGGTTTTACCCCCGATATCGCGTTTACCTCATCTTACATGAATAGTGATAAAACCAGCCATAAA
>NZ_CALHGC010000130.1 GCF_938029485.1 uncultured Treponema sp.
TTAATTTTAAACTCGCGGGGATGTCGAAAAAGTAACCAACTTTTGAGACATCCCCATGCACTATGATACCTGTATAAGTTAGCTTTAGCTATCAAAAAAGTGAGATATTGTCTTTTAGCCGTATCTTTTGGCTGGGAGCATAAGAGCGGGAGATATATTTCAATCTGGATACGTTACACTGCAGTCTTGCAGATATACTTTGCATCGGCTTCTCGAAATAATTTTGGAAAATATTTTGTTCGCCGGAAAGATGCACCCGAAGAGCAGATGCTTGAGGCAGCGAAGAAGTTGAATCGTCACGGTTTTATTATGCAGCTACCTGAAGGGTACGATACGGTTGCAGGTGAAGCAGAGGTTCCACGCTTTCCAGGGGAAAACGGCAGTGGATTGCGATTGCGCGGGTGTTGTTGAAAAATGCGCAGTATGCACTGCGGGCAACTTGGATAGGTACACTATCGGCACTTTTTGGTTATAGCAATGTTAAAACGACCATGGCTTACACTCACGTTCTAAACCGCGGCGGATAAGATCACATACTCAGCGCTTTTTATAAAATATTTTGTATTGACGAATACATAAAATAGTATGTATAATATAGATGTATATGACATTTGAATGGGATGAAAATAAAAACTCTGAAAACATACGGAAGCATAAGGTTCCTTTTGAAAAGGCGCAGGATGCTTTTTTTGACACAAACCGTATGATTTTAGAAGATGTAAAGCATTCCGCTTCAGAAAAACGTTATTTTTGTATTGGGAAAACAGACAAAGGAATTTTGACAGTGCGTTTTACAATACGCGGTCAAAACATTAGGATTTTCGGCGCAGGATATTGGCGTCAAGGAAAGAAACTCTATGAAGAGCATTTACAGTAATCCCGAAAAATCAGTAATGGAAGCATTGGATTCTGCCGTATTAGTGGCGGATTTCCTTCCTCCTCCGGCAGAGCTTGTAAAAAAATCAACAAAAGAAAAAATAACAATCTCAATAGATTCTGATTGTATTAATTTTTTCAAAGCAGAAGCAAAGAAAAATAATACAAAATATCAGACTATGATGAATGAAGTACTTTCTCAGTATGCAAAGCATTATGCGATAAATTGAATTGTGGGATAGAAGAATCGCCTAACACTCGCTTCAACCTGACATTTGTTTTGTCACGAAAGTTGCTTGCTGTGCCTATACGGCACCGCAACTTTCGCGTCAACTTTTCCGCTGCTATACGCATCGGCAAAGCCGCAAAACCGTTTAAGCGAATGTTATGTGGACTGCCCACTGGGCAGCTATTATGGAGAAAAGTATGGCATTTGATTTCAAGAAAGAATACCGGGAATTTTATCTTCCCAAAAATAAACCGGAAATTGTAACAGTCCCAAAAATGAATTATATTGCAGTTAGGGGAAAAGGAAATCCAAATGAAGAAGGCGGCGCTTATCAGCGGGCAGTTGAAGTATTATATGCGGTAGCGTATACCCTAAAAATGAGTTACAAGACTGATTATAAAATTAACGAATTTTTTGAATATGTTGTTCCTCCGTTGGAAGGTTTTTGGTGGCAGGCCGGGATTGACGGCGTAGACTATTCAGACAAATCAAGCTTCAATTGGATTTCGGTAATTCGTATTCCAGATTTTGTTACAAAAAAAGATTTTGATTGGGCCGTAAAGACTGCTGCCGAAAAGAAAAAAATCGATTGCTCCTCTGCGGAATTTCTATCGATTGAAGAAGGCTTGTGCGTTCAGATAATGCATAACGGTTCTTATGACGATGAACAGACAAGCGTAAAAATTATGGATGATTTCATTCGATCAAATGGATATGAAAACGATATGACGGAAAAACGTTTGCACCATGAAATTTATCTTTCAGACCCCAGAAAAAGTTCTCCGGAAAAATGGAAAACGGTCATCAGGCATCCGATAAAAAAAGCATAATTTTGTGAAAAATTGTTTGAAATATGGTATAATGAAAGTTGGAGGTGCAATATGTCAGATACCGCTTACGCAGATTTTACGGAACAAGTGCTTTCTCTTTCCTATGAACAGACAATTATTTTAATGGAAAAAATGCTCGAGTCTTTGAAAAAAAAAACGGAATGAAGAAAATTATGCCGAAATGGAAACTGATATTGCCCGAAGTTCAATGAACACTATGTGGGAGGAATTAAAAAATGACACATGGTGAGATATGGACAATTGATTTTGGGCAGCCGGTAGGCAGTTTGCCGTCAAAAATACGTCCTGCCGTCGTAATGCAAAATGATTTGCTCGGAATAAAAGATCTGAATACAGTTGTGGTAATTCCTTTTACTTCGAATCTAGACCGAGCAGATTTTGAGCCTAATATTCTTATTGAAAAAGAAGAAACTGGGCTTTCGAAAGATTCGGTCGCAGTAATTCATCTTATTGGTGCGGTAAATAAATTTTGCCTTGAACAGAAAGTGTCAAAACTTTCCGAAGAAAATTATCGCAGGCGTAAAAATGAAGGATTCTTGCCATATAGTTTGTGCTGAAATGATGAAATACGACTATCTTTTGAGTACTGATAAACGTATGTTAAAATATAAGAGTGATACTGTAAGATTACTTAATCCGATAGAATTCATAGATTTGTTAAATGGAGGTAATGAAAGTGATGACTAAAATGATTGAACCACCAGCGACAATAGAACTTCTTTCTCGTGGTATGGAATGTTTGGTGGAATCTTTGGGTATCGTTGATGCAGAATACTTTATTGCTGCTGTAAGAAGAGAACGTTTTGATTATACAAAATGGCAGCGAAATTATTTTGACAAGATAGATTTAAAAACTTTTGTTAATAATGCGAAAACCTATGCTCAAACTATGGGAAAGTAAAATCGTCTAACATTCGCTTAATCTGCAACAAGGACAAGTCTTGTTGCAGATTAAGCGAATGTTATGTATCCAACGCCAAGCGTTGGGAAAGGATTAAAAATGTTATTAACTTATGGAAATATAAAAAAATCAAAATTTTTAAAATATATTTATCTATCTGATTACAATGATGATGAGTATCGCAAAGCATCAATTGAATATAATAAGAGTATAATAAAATATTTTGAAAAATCTGATTTCATAAAAATATATAAATATTTGCATGATGCAAAAATCTATCTGAAACAAATTAATGGAAACGTTGTAATAAAAGTTAATACTTATGATTCAGAAGAAAAGAAGTCAATTTATTTTGATATTATTTTTGAAAAAGCTAAGATTTTATCTTGGAACACTGTAAAAGAAAACGGTCATATTTCAAGATTAAATAAAAAATATAAACCTCAAGAGTATGGGTACGAAGAATTTTACGAAGATAATGGGAAAAAATATGTGTCTTTGATTTTATTTGGAAATAAGATTAGAAAAGGTTCTTATTATCCAATAGTAACTCTTAATTATGAAAATATTAGGATTACTAGATATAAGCGAGAAATACATTGTTTTGATAACAATAACTGGAAATCTGATATGTACAGAAGATATTGAAATTGATTTTTCTAAGAGGTTTTATGAAAAGATATGCGATGCAAAACTATTTTGATTATATCGATGATGATGAACTCCGTGCGTTTTTTGCAGGCGCTGTAAAAATTCCCAGCATCAATCCGCCGGGGAACGAAGCGCCAATGGTGCAATATATAGAAAATTTTTTGCAAGCGAATAAGATTGAATATGAGCGGATTCCGGTTGAAGGAAACCGCTGTGATATTGTCGCTCGGGTGCGTGGAAAAACCCGTGAAAACAGCATCATCTTTACCGGACACATGGACGTCGTACCGGTTTCTGACGAAGAACGGGGGCGATGGAACTTTGACCCGTTCGGTGCTGAAATACGGGATGGTGTTTTGTACGGCCGCGGCAGCAGCGATATGAAAAGCGGACTGACCGCTGCGCTTTATGCAATGGCTGTTTTACAGCGGCACGGTATCGTGCCTCCTACCGATATTATCTTTGCCGCGACAATCGACGAAGAAAACTACATGAAAGGCTCGAAGAAGCTTTTATACTCTCCGTTGTTTGACGGAGCCCGCTCGCTGGTGGTGTGCGAACCGACCGATTTAAAGTTGTGTATAAAAGGGAAAGGCAGAACATGGGCGGATGTTTGCGTACGGGGTAAAACTGCGCACGGTTCACAGTCCGGCGCGGGCGATAATGCGATTTACACGGCAATTAATTTAATAGAAAAGATTAAGCATACGGAGTTAACGGGTTATTCTTCGGCAGAGAACGGGGTGTCTTTTTGGCGAACGCTGGCAATACAGGCAGGTGTGGAACCGCAGGTAGTTCCCGACACCTGTGTCTTTACTGTGGATGCGCGGCTTGCCGTCGGGCATCCCATCGATGCAGTATGGGCGCAGTTGGACGAACTGATTGCCGCATTGCACCGCGAGGTTCCTACCGCCCAAGTGTCGTATACCGTTGTCGATAGGCGCCCCTCGTGGACTACAGCAGAAAGCGATCCGTTGGTACAGCGATGTAAAACGGCACTGGAAGCCGTCGGTCTTCCGTATATCCCGGATATTTTTGCAGGTTCTACCGACGGCAGCGTACTGGTAAAGCAAGGTCTTACTCCCGTTATCATCGGCCCGGGCGCCCTTGCCGTCGTCCACCGCGAAAACGAACATATTAAGCTTTCTCAACTTTATCGGGCAGCACGGCTGTATCTGTCAATGATGCTTACCTTTTGAAAATATACGGAGCATCTACGCCAAAAGTGTACATCCTTGTACACTTTTGGCTGCGAGTTTCGGTGGAACGAAACATCGCTTCTGAATAATACGAGCGGCATCCGTGCCGCTACTGAAGACCTCAACGTATCAGTACCGCCAAGGACGGCGGTGGTTCCATGCAGCAGCAAGTTTTTCGAAAGAAAAACTTGTTGTTAAAAAGCGTACACGGAAGGACGCTTTTTAACAGGCCTCCGGTTGGAATTCGCTAGGCTCCTAGCATCTGCATCGTCTATTTTCAAAAACGTTGGCTTAAAAATATACGGCACATCTGTGTTTTCGTGCCTGCGGGAATAGGGGCAGTGGTTGAATGGCAATTAAAAACCCTCTAAAAACTTGAGTTTTTAGAGGGCTCGTTCAATGTTTTTAGCGCTGTACGGTTATCCGTTACGGTCAACTGTGCGTGATTCGTTGTTTTACAGTATCAACTACTTTAACGCTTTGTGGCAGAACCACCAGTCAAAGCCTTCGTATTCCTTGAGGCGCTTTTCGGCATCTTTTACGTTAGAAGCAGGCGGCACAATTGCGTGATCTTTAATCAAACCGTTTTCAGGCCAGTTTGCAGGCAGAGCCACATCTTCTTTGTCGGAAATCTGCAAAGCTTTTACCGCACGCAAGATTTCTTTCATATTTCTACCGATTTCCTGCGGATAATACAGTACCAACCGGAGGATTCCTTCGGGATCGACAATAAATACGGCACGAACAGTATTTGTTCCTTTACCGGGGTGCAGCAGACCAAGCGCATTTGCGATGGAATCGTTTGCGGCAATAACGGGGAAGGTGATCTGTACATTAAGCTTATCCTTCATCCATTCAATCCACTTAATATGACTGAATACCTGATCGACGGAAAGACCGACTAATTTTACACCGAGCTTTTCAAATTCGGGCATCAGTTCCTGAAAGCCGACAAACTCGGTTGTGCATACGGGGGTGAAATCAGCCGGATGGCTGAATACAATAAACCACGAACCTTTCAAGTCGGCCGGCAACGTCATTGGACCTTGAGTGGTTTGAACTTGCAAAGTGGGAAATGCATCGCCTAAGAGCGGCATGTTAATTCTTTCGTCCATAAGTATCTCCTTAAATATTAATAATGATTCCTAATATATCATGGCTTCTAAAAAAAAGCAAGCAGTTTACCTCTTTTGTATTTAAAAAAATGTTTGGTGTAGTTGCTCTCCTTCTGTGCATATCGTTATTCAAAATTTCGTACATTTTTTCTCTTGTAGTTTTTTTGCCGTTATGCGATGATACCTCCCTGATGATCGATATCTATACTGAAATCCGCAAGCGGTACGGAAATGTCCGGCGCGCCCGCGGTTACTATTTATACACGGAAAAAAATGTCCGGCTGCTTGACTTGTGGCTTGACGGCGGAAAAGCAATTTTAGGCAGAAGAGCGGGACAGGCAAATCTGGTTTGTAAGCAATTTCTGGATAAGGGGCTCACCGGTTTTTTACCGACCAAGGCTGATGTTCAACTACGGCGTGCATTGGAATCCTTGTTGCCGGATTATCCCGTTATCCGCTGGTATGAAACGCAGGATAAGGGGGAACGGATAGCCGGTTCTGTGCTGCAAGCCGATCAAAACGGTGCGGTACAGCCGCTGCCGGTATGGCGGCCGTTTTTAGACCTTGATTCCGCTTCCGATTCTCAAGAGCTGATAGCCGATAGTATCATGCTGGTAACGCCTGCCTATCCGGTGCCGTGCGGCATTCTCGTTGCTGGCAGCCGGTTTGAAGAACGCTTGCCGCCTTCCGATGTGCTGTTCCCGC
Organism: uncultured Treponema sp.; assembly: GCF_938029485.1. Classification (GTDB taxonomy): domain Bacteria; phylum Spirochaetota; class Spirochaetia; order Treponematales; family Treponemataceae; genus Treponema. The sequence continues at coordinate 6,528 of NZ_CALHGC010000130.1, forward strand.
CGCTTGCATACAGCCTTGCGCGGGCATTTTTCGATTTGAAACATAAGATGGAAGAACTTCAACTCAAAGAAATTAAAATCGAAGACGGACACCATTCTGAGATGGCGGGACGGAGCGCAAGGGTCAGCCATACAATAGTAAAGAAACGGCAGGCGGTGCTCAACCGGAAAGCCGAAGCGGAGTGCCTCATTCCCGGTGTGTGGACACAAAAAGGTTGGTACCTCTTCCCTCATATCCCCGAAGCCGAATACCCTGCGTTCTTTTTGCAGGCGCTTGATGCCCACGTATTAATCTCTCCCGAATATGGCACGCCTTCCATTTTACCCGATTGTGAAAGCTACGCAGAATTAATCCGATTTTTAAAATTGAGGAATACTTGATGAAAAAAGCTCCCTTTACGCTGATTTATGCTGATGATGATATGATTGCGGTGAATAAAGCCGCCGGTCTTTTAGTTGCTGCCGACCGTTGGGATATTGAAGCCCCGCGGCTCGACCTGCTCATTCAGAAAGAGCTGCCGAAAATTGCTCCTGCATGCAGCAAACTCTATGCGGTACACCGAATTGATAAAGACACCTCCGGTATTTTGCTCTATGCCCTCAATGCGGAAGCGCACCGTGCGTTAAATACCGCATTTCAAGAGAGAGAAATAAAAAAAACATACCGGCTGCTGATTCACAGGCGGGTATCGGAAGAACAATTTACCGTTGACCTGCCGCTGCGCGCCGACGGAGATGCACTGCACCGTACCGTTGTAGATAAACGGCGCGGTAAGGAAGCGATAACGCATTTTACCGTGCTGGAAACATTCCGGCAATTCTCCCTACTTGAGGCGCGCCCCGTTACCGGTAGAACTCATCAGATTAGGGCACACCTTGCCGCTGCCGGGTATCCGATTGTTTGCGATTCACTTTACGGCAGCGGTAAGCCGGTACTCCTTTCCGAGCTCAAACAACGGTGGCACGGTGATGTGTATACGGAACAGCCGCTTATCCGGCGGCTTGCGCTTCATGCCTATCAGCTTGAAGGGCTTCATCCGCGAACGAGAGAGCCTTTCTCCTTTACTGCGGAATACGCGAAGGATTTTAAGAGTACGGTGCATCAGCTTCAAAAGTTGTAAGGGAGTGCAGCCTTTATCATACAATGGTTGAGGCTGTTATAATGCAGTTCTTTCAATTGCTCCTATAAATTGCACCTGAAAATTTGCTTGACAGCGCTGTATTACAGGGATTATAATTACTATATTGTTCCCTAGCTTATTTTGAAAAGGAGGTTCTCCATGACACATAGCCTATCATTCGCTCACGAGCCTCTTTTCCATACCCCCCCCCCCCCATTAAATCATTATACAGAAAAGACTTATACGATTTAATTTTTTATTCTCTCTTTTTCGACATGTCTGCTATATGCACGGAATTCTCTATGAGTATCCCCGTGCCGAACGTTTCTTTTTGCACTATCCGCTTCCTGCACTATATCGTTGAGACTATTAAGCGGACTACCGCTGCATATCAGACAGCCAAGCGGATTTTCAACATCATGCAGCAGAATCATCTTTTCTTAACTTACGTACAAAAACAACCCGCAAAGCACATTACCTATTGTCAAGATTCAGCAAAGGATATCGCATCGCCACTCATTGCTCATTACCACTTATCAATTACAAATTACCCATTATTTTCAGGAGGTATTTTGATGAATACGTACAAACTGGTCGTCCAGACCATTCAAAACGGAAAGATTACCGGAAACGCGAGTTTATCGGTAAGCGCAAACTCCACGATGGAAGCGCGTCAAAAATTTATGGCAGCGCATCCGCCGACGGCTACGAAGAAGTATAAGATAGTTGCTTGTGCGAAGCAGTAGTCTCCTTTTGCAAATATACGGCGCATCTGCGTTGTCGCTACGCCGAAATAAATGCTCAACGTACAGCAAGTACGCCTCCGCTTTATTTCGGCTAAGCTCCTAGCATCTGCATCGTCTATTTGCAAAAGGCTAACGCAAAAAGGCTTTTCAGAAGCGACACGGATGTCCGTGGTTCCATGCAGAAGCAAGATTTGTGTTATGCACAAATCTCGTCGTCAGAACGCCCAAGGATGGGCGGGGAATAAGTCAGAAACAAGTTTTGGAACAAAACTTGTCCTCTACCGATGTACATGGACGTACATCGGTAGAGAGGTACACGGATGTACACTTCTGGACAGGCTATTTGCAAAAGGCGGACGGAAAGATGCAAAGTGCAATAAAAATAATAGGCAATCTCGAAAAATTCAGATTGTAAAAATTTTAATATATTAAACCTATTTCGAAACTTCCGTTTCGGAATAGGTTGCCTTAAATATGGAGGAAAAAATGGTACCGATACCGATTGCGGCTGCTATTGCATCTTCAGCAGCAGAAATGATGCGTTATGAAAAAGACGCGGAAACGAAACGCGTTACTGAAGAACAGTTGACGCGCAGGGCGGAAATTGATGCGCTTGCCCGTGTTGAAGAAGCACGAGAGGAAACAAGCAGGTCTCAGATAATGGCGGAATTGGAAAGCCGGCGGATGACGGAAAAATCCGCATGCTTTCAAAAAATGCTCGATACGCTGCACGATGCGTATAACAATAAGTTAGCAAGTTTGAATGACGCTCGCAGTAATTATCAAAGTTTTTATCTTGAACAGACAAAAAAACTGGATGAAAAAATACAGATGCTTTTAGATGAAAAAAAGAATGCAAAAAGCATCAAAGAGATAACGGAATTAACGGCATCGGTAGATAAATTATACGAACATCAAGATTCTATCAATGCTTCGTACCGTAAGACAATGATTCAACTGGATAGAGAAATCAGTAAAACGCAAATTAACGGACAATTTGCTATGAATACCAACACATTAGCTTTGGAGGATTTATGAAAAAATCATGTATAGCGCTTATAAGCATACTATTTTGCTTAGGCTACTTTTCCGTTTCAGTGTACGGAGAAAATACAACAACGATTATAAAAGGATCAGCTTCTTCCGTCGGCAAAAACTTTCTCTGTAAAGCAAGCGCTGAAAAGGCTGTACAACCGTCCGGCACAACCGCTCAATCGGTACAACCGAAAAAACGGTCGTTTGTAACCTTGAAAAATTTTCTTATTTTAACAGGAATTTTGATAGTAGGTGGCTTGGTCTGTATTGCAATTCCTTTTTTAGCTATTGCCGAAATTGCCGGTTTAATCTTGTGGATCTATATGGGCGTTGTTTTACTGTTTGCAATGCCATGGCTGACTATCTTATTTTGGGTAGGACTTGTCTTTTTAGTCATAGGGGTATCAGGAGGAATAGTTACATGGATAGGGGGAATTACCTCCTTAGCGGGAGGAATAACAACTGCAATTCTGGGATTTGTTTTAGCTGGGCTCACTTGTTTTGCATTGCTCGACTCGCCCGATACAGTATGGTACTCCTACTATATTGCTGTCGCAGTCGGATATCTTTTTGCACTTATTATCTTCGGACTTATCTATTTTATCATTATTCGGCCTGTACGGTACTTCAAAAATAAAAAGATAATAGCATCTATGGCTGAAAGAATTGCAGCCGACAGCTATTATGTTGAAACATGCAGTAATGCAGACCGTTCATTTTATGCGCGGCATAAAATAGCCATTGATAAATTGGTAAGCGGCATAAAACAGGAACGGGATGAAAAACGAACGCATGAGCAAAATATTCAGCGGAAAAAACAATTGGAAGATATTGAAAAAGAATCTAAAACGCAAGAACTTCAAGCAAAACAGGATGAAGAAACAGCAAAACTAAAACGTCATCTTGCCGCTTTACCGGAACGGGTACGGATGATTGGTCAAATACAAAAAAGCGATGCGAATGATGATTTGCTTAGTGTATTTGATCAAATAGAAAGCGTATTGCAAGATATTCAAGCATTTCGGGTGCACCTTTCAAGTGATAATAGAAATTTAATTAAAAGGCAACGTGCCCTTTTTGAGGCTCACTTAGAAGATGTAAAAGAAAAAATAGTCGAAAACAAAGTTTTTCTGTTACAGAGAGACGGTATTATCGAATTATTTACGAATTTACAAACGCAAGGTGAATAAAATTTTTAGGATTTGTATCAAAAATACTATAAGGAGTGAAAAATATGAATGAACAGTTTACGGAAAATGATCTAATTACTTATACAAATACATTGGCCGCTTTAATAGTTTCCAGCAATGCGCCGGTGGCAGAAAAAAATAATATTCTGCAACGCTTGCAAGCTGTAACCGCTGAAATAACAAAAGAGAAAATATCCATACAGGATTCGCGAAATGCCGAACTTTTTTCTTATTTGGAAAACTTACGAAAAACAATAGAGCATTACTCGCAGCGAACATTGTATCCGGTTAAGAAATGGACTGATGATCCTCAGCAGTATGATATGGTACCTGCATTCGATGACATTGTCCATCGCGGTAATGTGGAAGAAACAATTAAAGAAGTTCGTTTCGCAATTGAACAAATGAAGAATATCCCTGAGGATAAAAAGAAAGAATGTCTTGAAAGTGTTGATATTGTTGAGGAAAAGTTTAGAAAAAGCGTTGAAGCTGCTAATAAGATTGGGAAAGCCGTTCATAGTTCAGTTATACAAAAAGCCGAGCATCACCTCGAAGCCGTTTATTGGGTAACAACAGATTTAAATAGTAATGGTGAAACGCCGGAAATGGGCGGCCTTGTCGGATTAATCCTTAAAGGGTTTAAAGCGCTTTCGGGCAAGTAACTGCTGGAATTACAGGTTAGGAGCTATACTATGAAGTGCCGGTATTGCGGACATGAGGTTAGGATATCGGGAATGATGTTGATAAGTTCTTTCGGGCACATGTGTAAGACAAGTCCTACCGAAAAACACGTCATCATTTCCGATGGTATGCGTTGCGTGTACTGCGGACGAGAAACAAGAACATCGGGTAGCATGCTTATCACCACCCATGGGCAACGGTGCACTCTTTCACCGACGGGGATGCATCAGTTGCAGTAGTGTGGCGAATGAGCAGGCAGTAGATTAAGCATGGATATACGCAAAATAAGAGAACTCTGGCAAATGAGTATAACAAATTATGTTGGCTTGATGCTGTATGGCATAATCATGTATTTTAAGGAGATTTAGTATGGGATCTTTTTTTTATGGTCTATGGGTCATATTTGTTATCTTCATGATAACTATCTTGATTGGTGTCTTAATAGATGCATTATTTTTTAAGATTAAATTGCGCTATCTTGTAGCGGTATTATTAGGTATTTGGGCTATAATAAGCGCTCATATTCCTGCTTTATTTATATATATAATTATAATTCCCATCATATTAATAGCGCAGCTTATAAAAATATATTTATTGTTCATGTATAAAAATAAGCTTTCGGGTAAAAAATGTGATCTGTATTTTTACACGGCGTTATATGGTTATCTTCTGTTAGTATTATATATTAATTACTGGACTGTTTTAAGCCGGTATCTGCCTGCATGGAATATAATTAACCCGTATAATAATAAAACAGCATTTTTTATAATTAGGCTACTCCTTTTTGCCGGTTGTTTACAAAGGGTGTTCGTATTCCTCAATCTTTGTTTAAAATTAGTCGCTGCTTCAAAATATTTAGTATATACCGATTCAAAAGATCTTTACAAAAAAATAAATACTGTCATTGAAGATTATGCAAATTCTTCTATAGACTCTGATGATGCCGAAGACTCTAATGATGCCGATATTGTTGGTGATAATGATGAAAATAACGGGGATACAGAAGCAATGATAATTATCGTGACTTCTATTATGCAAAGTTTGATAAATAAAAGAAAAATATTGAACGTAACACTGGCTGGTACTCAATATTGGTTTAACCCTGAATGCTTTTCTTTACTAAAACAGGCTGTAAATGACGAGATGACAGTTGTTAGCAAAATAAGCATTGGTAATATGAGAGAAACAATAAATACACACCTGTCTATGTATGAAGACACTTTGCAATTTGAATTATCTCAGCATAAATTATTCAAGCTCTATTTGAATATGATTGATTTTTTTGAATTAGTTCAACATCTTGAATTAAGCAAAGAAGAAATCAATGATTTCATACTGAATTACAATGATAATATAGCGTTATACGAATTTGAAGATGGACTATATTATGTTTATGATGATGACAGCGACGATTGTGATGACGACGACGACGACGATGATGAAAACTAAAAAGGATTTACAGGAGACATTATGTTAAAGATGATTTGTTGTATAGCGGCCGATATTTTAGCGCTTATCTATCTTATCTGGCCGTTCGACATCGTCCCGGATATTATGCCGGTTGTGGGGTTTATGGATGATTTAATTGCCATCCTAGCCGCCGTAGCTTTTACCATTAAGACGATACGGGATCGGTTTAAAGACAGCGTGAATAAAAATAGGACAGGGAACTAAAAAGTTTTTACACAACATATTAGGAGGATTATATGGATTTTATACTATGGATTCTTTCATGGTTCGAATCTCCGATATTTGTAATACTATTTTTTATCGGTGTTCCGGAATCGATTTTGCAGAATATCCCGACAAGGTAATCGGCTCACTACTTCTTTTGTATATCTTCCGCTTTCAATTCCTCCGTAAGATAGTCATCGCTCATACAATGCATATCGGAAATGCCGTCTTTCATCAATTTATATGTTACCGAATGATAGAATTTTTGTAAGGCTGCATCTAAACCGATATGCTCTTTTTCAGCATACAGAGCGATCACCCGTGCATATTTTTTTTGCAGCAGAACCGGATGTGCTAACATACGCTCTTAAATCCTTTGTACTGTAAGTACGTATCAATAATTGCCGAAATCCACTCTAAGCCGCGAGTGCTCGGTGTCAGGCTGAGCAATAATCCGATCAGAGCCGTGATACACGATTATACTTTTATCCCGCATTGATCCATCGCCTCAAGTATATCATTGATGATGTATTCCTTATCCTTCCTTAAAATTGAACAACAGAACAAAGTGTCAACTTTGGAAGTTGTTCAATTAGTGCGCGATAGCGCACATATAATCAACGATGTTTGCCGTAAGGCAAACTCGCCGTGTTTTTCAGCCGCGCCATTTTAGCGGCTGAAAATAAACCTTCGTATGCAGTACATCATAATGCGCAACAATATAGTCGTAGAGAAAGCTGCTCGCCTCTGCCAGAGCCGTATAGATATGCTCGGCATCCGTTTCTAAGCGGATAGCAAGGTTCTCTATGCAGAATATCACAAATTCGAGTTCATCCGCGTTTTTAATTCGATCACTCATTGGTAACCCACTACCGATCATTACCCATTAGCTATCTGCCAATCCTTAATCGTACGTGTCTGCTCGTTAAACGAACTTCCTATCAGCACAATCTTCTTACCGTCCGTAAGATATTTTGCTGCATATTCTTTCTCTTTTATCTGATTGAGTGCATCTTCCGCACTGCCGTTGCCGGTGAGCTTAAACTCAAAGAGGTAGATACTATCTGCAGTAGTAACCACGCAGTCAGCTCGCCCCGTAGAGCAATGCACCTCAGTCTGCACAAACTGCCCCATCAGCGCAAAGACCAAATACACTGCCGTTTGATAGTTCTGTTCCCGCAGCTTCATGTTTTCTTCGGTGAAGTTATCATACGGTATACCTGCTATGATCGACCTCATCCGTTCCATAAAGCTATCAACTTTCCCCTCACGGATGTCTTGTACAAACTGCCATACCGACTTGCCTGTATCACCGAGCGGTAAACTTGAATATGCAGGCAGTAGATTCTCTAAAAAGCCGTATCGTACTTCATCATTCGGAAAGCCGAGCTTATACAGCCGCGCTTCTTTGATATACCCTATAATCGTCAAATACCCTGATTGAAACAGAATAGGCAATGCATTTTCCGACACGGCACGATACGTTTCCAACCCCGATTCATTGAGTTCAACATTGCCGTCTAAATCCGGAATAAAATAATGCGCTTCTTTTAAGTAATTGACTAAAAAGGTCGGTGTCCCCGTACTGAACCAATAGCTGCCGAACCGCTCCT
>NZ_CALHGC010000131.1 GCF_938029485.1 uncultured Treponema sp.
TACGCTATTTTGTACAAAAACAGCAAGAGAAAATATTTGCTTCATATAATTTCGGTACACAATTACTTCACAAGAATTATTTTACCGCTTCCACCTCGGCTTGGGTAAGACCGGCAATTTTGCAAATATCGGACAGAGGATAGCCCATAGTAAGCATTGCTTTTGCCGTTTCGACTGCCTTTTGATGAGCACCTTCAGAGCGCCCTCGCGCCTCACCTTCAGCGAGTCCCCATTCAGCTCCTGCCTTGAACTGCACTTCAGAAATAGTTGCTATGTCGCTTTTCAGCTTCATCCTCGATTCATACAGCTTTCGCTCTTCAGGGTTCAAGCTGAGAACATCGATTTTCTCATTCAGCATCTGTAATACCGGAGATGTCATCGCTAGCATGGCTCTTTCCTCCTTGTCGTCCGTTTCTATAAACCGTAACCAGTTTATCAGCTTTTCCTGTTTTTTGGTAGTGATGCTTTGCCGTATTTCAGGCCCTTTTACTGCCGTCAAGTTCAGAAAGTGTATCTCCAATAAATCCGTGAGCGGCTGATAATTTTTTTGTTCTAAGATGCTATAGGCAGAGTGTATCTCTCTATTGAGCTTAAACCCTTGTGAGATCAGATTGATAGCAATGCAGCAGGTAAGACTGGTATACGATTCACCTTCTTTAAACCCTTCAATGTACATTTTAGACCAATAGAACAGTGTTCGAGGAATAAATTCGGCAGACCAAGAGTTTTGAATTTCAATGTCTATGGTTGTTCCATCTTTTAATCGAAGCTTAATATCGAGAATACCTGTCTTATCGGTTATCTCATCTTTGGTAAGTTCTTTATCCAGCAGTTCAAGGTCTGTAATCATACCGGTCGGTATGTCCAGTACGCATTCAAGAAAGTCCTGCAAACAGGCTTTGTTCTCTTCCGAGCCGAGCAAGAGCTTGAACAAATAATCGTTTTTAAGAGTTAATCTATAGGTGTCTTCCATTTTGAGTCTCCATACCTTATATATAAAGCACGGATGCAAAAATGGCTAAGAAATCTTGTATCTTTTTTAATTTTGACTGCACGAGTACGTAGAGGGCACAGAGGTCTTTGAAGAAGCTCCTGTTGAAGTCATCCTTTGATTAACCTCTGCGTCCTTGATGGTCTCTGCGGTAAATTTTTAATTCTATCGCGAAGGAATCATCGATGTATACCCGCGAAACTGTTGTGTTTCAAGTGCTTTAAATACTTAATTGTTAGAAAAGCGCTTGTCACTAGTAAGTAACGGAAGTATACATATATAGCTGATTGACTTAAATATGCATATCTTACTTATAATTCATACAGATACTATATTAAAGTAAAACAGCTATATCATTAATTAGTGCCTTCAGCTGTTTTATGTGTATGCTTTTCGTCAAACCAACCTTGGCAGGTACTACAAAAATACTGCTTTTTTTCTATTTTTGTCGATGTGGTAGTCTTCGAACCTCCTCCATTACCAGCAACCTCAACACCGACCTTTGTCGTTGTATTCTGAGTTGTCGTTATATTCCGAACAGTTTTATCGCTATTCGTACAGACTTCAGTAGTCGCTGATATTTCTTTGCCGTTTCCCGCTACAGAAGCTTTCCCATACGTCTCAGTTTTTTCGCAGTCCCATACTACTTTCTCAGCAGCGAATACTGTTATTACAGCAATAAAAAATACTACTAAAAGCAGAGTAATCTTTTTCATAAAATAATTTCTCCTTAGAATAAAAATAGTTTGCCTTGACATGGTAATTTAACGATTAAACTACTCCATTCCTCCAACCAAGAAAACGGTTTATATATCTGGATCTTGTCATCTCCAAAACCGTATCTTTTGAGTAGTGCACACTGTGCGGATCATTAGATTACGCATAATATTAAGAAATGACATTCAGTAGATGTCATTATATTACTCAGTATACATTATCTTATACATATTGACAAGCAGCAAATGTCAGATATAACTGTATGTATAAAAATAAAAATGGTAGTTCTAACAATATTTCCGGTAAAACAATCTCTAAAGTGAGAAAATCATTAAATCCGCCGGTTTCTCAACGTGCATTAGCAGATAAGATGCAGCTTTACGGTATAGATTTAGATAAAAATGCAATACAAAGAATAGAGTGCGGTAAACGTTTTGTTACAGATATTGAACTTGTTGTATTTGCACAAGTTTTAAATATATCTTTTGAAGAATTACTTGAAAATAAACATAACGAGATAATTCAATGAAAATTTATTTCAGCTACGCAATTACTTGGATAAAAATAGCAATTAAAAATATATCACAATCCCTCGCCGCAGCTGTACCGGTATAAAAAAATTCCGATAGAAGAGCGTTTCTTTTATCGAGGCTGGTCTTCAAGGCACCGACCCTAAGCATTAAGGAACGAAATCCGCGCACTCGACAAAGGTAAGCGCTTTTTCACGATGACGCTTGAAGAACAGGAACAGGCATTAGGCTCGCGGCATCCTGAAGATTAAGAGAAGAAAATTTCAATATTTGAGATTTTTCTTTAATTGCCGGAGCAGAGACCTCCAAAACCGCAGTAACCTTTGTCCGCAATGCCGCCGATTAACTCTCTCGATGCTTTGCAACGACGGCAATACAGCACGTGAGCGTCTGGGCGCAAGGAACGGCAAACTAACATAGCCGATGCAGCCGTATACCGCGACATCCTGCGCCGTACCGTACCAGAGCGAAAAACGGTTCATTACGAGCATCGTAACGGTCGGCGAAAAAGTCAATCCGAATGGCGCCGGTGCGATATGTAAAATATTTTTCCACAGCGATGTCAACTCAAAAAAAGGCGGCAGATAAAATCCTCTTTTTTTAATAATAAAGAACAAAATTGCAGCCAGTATCGTTATTGCCTGACCGATAATCGTTGCCCACGCAGCACCTGCCATCCCCCAACCGAATATCCACACAAATGTATAATCCAAAATGATATTTGTTACAAAGCCGAGTATCATTGCCGCCATTGCAAATGAAGCTCCGTTCATATTGTGGATAAAGGGTATAAGGCCGGTAGCTAAAAGCTGAAAGACTGCGCCCAACGCAATAATTCGCATATATTGGGCTGTCAATTTGAGTGTTGTTCCATACGGGATACCTTGTACTTGCTATGCTTGCAACCTTCGGCTAAAATGGAAGTGTAATACACATTAGCCGAAAGGAACCCGTATGCGTTATATTTCCCGAAGCTTGGAAAAGATAGTCTTAGAAGTTACAAAAGAATATCCGGTCGTATTGGTAACGGGTCCAAGACAGGTTGGGAAAACTACCATGCTGCAAAAACTTATGGACGGCACAGACAGAGGTTATGTGTCGCTTGATGATTTGCATGAGAGAACTCTTGCAAAGACCGATCCGGAACTGTTTTTGCAGCTGCATAAGCCGCCTGTATTGATCGATGAAGTTCAATATGCGCCTGAATTATTCACCTACATAAAAATATATGCGGACAAAAGCCGCAGCAACGGTGATTTCTGGCTTACCGGTTCTCAAGCTTTTAAGCTGATGCAGGGAATGCAAGAGTCATTGGCAGGACGAGTAGCGGTGCTTTCATTAACCTCGTTATCGCAAGCAGAGATTTACGGAAATAGACTTGAGCCGTTTGTACTCGATATGAAAAAACTTTCTGCACGGAGCAGAGAACGAAAACCTGCGAATATCAAAGAAATTTTTAACAGAATTTATAAAGGCTCCATGCCCGCGGTCATAAGCGGTCAAAATAAGAACACTCACATTTTTTACAGCAGTTATGTAACAACATATATTGAAAGAGATGTAAGAGCGCTTTCGGATTCGATTGACTCTTTAAAATTTTTGCGGTTTATAACTGCCGTTGCCGCACGGTGCGGACAGCTGCTCAATATCGCCGACATAGCACGCGATGCGGACATTAATCAAAAGCAGGTGAAAGGCTGGCTGAGTATTCTTGAAACGTTAGGAATTATTTTTTATTTACACCCTTATTCCAATAATATGCTCAAGCGCCTCGTAAAAACGCCAAAGCTGTATTTTTATGATACGGGGTTAGTCTGCTATCTGACAAAGTGGAGCAGTGCGGAAACGCTGGAAAGCGGCGCTATGAACGGAGCAATACTTGAAAATTATGTTGTTTCCGAAATAATGAAAACATATCTCAATAACGGTAAAGCGCCCTTTATGTATTACTATCGGGACAAAGATGCGAAAGAAATCGATATCGCATTAGAGCATGACGGCGTGATTAATCCGATAGAAATTAAGAAATCCGCGAATCCGGGTTCCGAGCTTGTCAAAGTATTCGGCTTACTGGATAATGCATCTATTCCGCGTTCTAAAGGTGCGGTAATCTGCATGAAACCGGAGCTTTCGGCAATTGATAGGGAAAACTATATCGTGCCGGTTTGGGTGATTTGAAATTTGTAGAGAGTGTTATCAAAAGGGGATGACTGCTATCAAATAACGCATACGTTTGCATCAAAATAAAAGCGATGCTTCCATTCGTATTTTTCGCTTTACTATGTTATACTGCTGCCATTATGCGCTCGGAAAGGCTTTTTGAAATCGTATTTATCCTGCTCAGCACGAATCATTATTTGGTTGTGTTCTTTTTCGGGTTTATGAATCTTACTTCTCCTGCATCTGTTTCAATTTTTGAAGATTTTTCCGCCGTAATAAAATATTTGTTTGCGTAAAAACACTCTCTTGTGTCTTCAATTTTTACTGTTGAATTTCCTACAGCACGAATTATACTTTTTATCTTTTTTACCTGTCCGTAATAGGTATCTTTTTTTGGTGAAAAACCGAAATAGCAGCTTTCGCATTTTAGCTTTGAAGAGTCGGAAACATAGATGATGGGGTTTTCGTAGAGAAAATTATAAAAATAGCAGCCTGATAATTTTACACTTGCATTTGCCGAAATAAAAATGTGACCGCTGCATTCATCAGCATGAGTTATATATCCGCTCTCTTCTTCTTCATGAAAAAAACGGACATTGCTCAATTCTGCTTTTGCACTATCATCAATATCCATAAGGCAATCCTCGTCATCGTAGATTTCGGACTTGCTTCCGTAAATAAACAATTTTGCATTGTTTTTTATTTTAACTGAACACTTGTGCTTTGTCGCGTTTAAACTGAATATCTTGACGATTGCATTTCCTTGGAGTGCAAGACCTCCCGCTCTCCCATCGTTTCCGGAAATAAAAACCTCGTCCTTACTTTCTAATCTTGCGTTCTCTGTGATGCCGATTCCTGCTCCCGAATTATTGCAAGAAGTAATTAGTCCTGTGAAAAGTTCAGAATTCTGAAAAAGAATTATTCCGTGTCCCCTATTATTGTATGTACTTATCCTTCCGACTTGTATTTTTACTTTTCCGTTAAGGCAAATACCATCATCTCCATTTGCTTCCGAAGAGATTGATTTTACATTCATCAATGCTTCATCGCAAAGATATATCCCACCGCCAAAATTCTTATAAGCAGAAAAATGTCCGAATCTTTTTTCTACATTCACAGAACTTGTCAAATAAAAACCTTCAAGCATATTGCCAACAGCATAAATTGATACATCTTCGGAAACGGCGATTTTCCCGAAGCCACAAACCCCGTATTCTCTATAAGAATAGGAAAAAAAATTTACTTTATTTACGGCAGATGAAAAATAAACTTCTCCAGCTTTAAATATAAAAAGATTTGAAAATCTGTTTTTGAATGCAAAAACTCCCGAAAATTCTGCTTGTCCGGATACGGAAATTCCGCAATTCGAAGAACCAATCACCAAAACACTATTCAATTTTGATCCGTCTGTAGCTATGTTCAGCAAAGATTCAGACGGGTTTTCATCAAGTGCGTCATACAAAGTATCTCTGCCGTTGGTGTCTGAAAATTGTTGAAATTCTTTTTGAAGTTTTTCGTGAATCTCGTTTGCTTTTTTATTGCGTTCTTGATCCACGTACTTCATATATCCATCAGGAATAAAGACCGCCGTTTCTGCCCAAAAGTCTTCTTTATGCTCTTCATAAAATTTTTCACCGACAAAAATAATTCCTTTTACAACCGCTGCACTTTGAACGGAAACTTTTTCATCGTCAGGAACTATGATGACTGTTTGTAAATTTTCTAAAAAAGCATCCGTTTCAGAAAATCCGCTGCCTTCAATCGTGATTTTTGATTTCACCGTGAAAGAACCTTTAAAAATGCCTGCCGCAAGTTTGAGCATTCCGTTTTCCGGAACGGAGTCTATCGCTTGTTGAATCGAAGAGAATTTTGCGATTGATGGAGAGTAGGTAATAATGGAGCATTGATTTTTTTCCTGCATTTTCCTTTCCTTACTGTTTTCTGACATAATTAAATTTCCTTTTATGAATACATTTCTTCAAAAGAGTTCTGGCACGCCGCTCGCATTGAATCCCAATTTGTATGGCAGTTTTCTTCAATGTTCTTTTGCCCGCTTGTATCGTGCAAGGTTTTGCCATAAAAAACCGGTGTCGTCTTGTGTCATTTGTTTTTTAGTTCCCATACTGAAAAACGGATCTCACCGGTGTGTTCAGTAAGAAATGCGAGGTTTGTGATTTTCGATTTTTGCGTTATGACAAAATTTGCTTCATTCATTCTTCTTTCAATGCTTTTACAATTCCATAGAAAATCAAAAGATAAAGCAGAAATAAAATACCTGTTATGACTATGTACGCAGTTTGTCTAAATCCTGAAAAAACAAAAATCAAATGTTCAGCGAGTGCCAACACAAGGAAAATGCCCGAAAAAATTTTTATATTCGCACTTCCTCTTCCAAAAGAAATCCCAAACATTCCGAACAGAGTGGCAAAAAGAAAAGCGCCGCTTCCGACAGTAAGAAGCATATTCCCTGTTCCTGAAAAAAAACCATAGCCTACAAATGCGGAAATTCCGAGTGAAATCAAAACTAAAATCCAATTTATTTTCATAAAGTTTTCTCCATACTATGACCCGTTTAACTCATCGGCGGTACAGGCGGAATCGGCGGAGTATTTTGACCGAAAATTGCCGACAATTCAGGCACGTTTCCGGCTGTCATCCAGTTTGCCATACCGGCTTTCCAAACAAGACTTTCGCACGTAAACTGTCCGCTTGCCGCCATTTGAGAAAGTGTTGCAACCGTATAGGGGCCTGTTGTCTGTCCGTTTACTGCAACATTGTATTGACTTACTTGCGGCGGAGGCGGCGGAACCGGCTGACTCAATCCGCCCAAAGCGCCGTGCATCATTCCGGCCATATTCTGCCCGATTGCACTTCCCATAGCCATTCCTGCCAT
This sequence comes from uncultured Treponema sp., assembly GCF_938029485.1. Taxonomy (GTDB): domain Bacteria; phylum Spirochaetota; class Spirochaetia; order Treponematales; family Treponemataceae; genus Treponema. The sequence goes on from NZ_CALHGC010000131.1 coordinate 7,292, forward strand.
CATGCCTGCCGGATTAAAACCGCCGCCGTTGCCAAGGTTTATGCCGATACCGCCTGCCGCTCCCATTTTTCCAAGTGCTTCCGCTCCTGCAATGCCGACTCGTGTCTGCTGGTCAATCTGATGAGCCGCAAGATTTGAACTTTCCGTTCCAAGCCGTCTTTCCCGCTGGTACTCTTCCATGTTGATTTCCGCCATACCTTCCATCTGGCGAATATTGATAGCACTTTTTGCTTTTTCCTGCTCGCTTATGATGTCTGTTGTAACTGCTTTTAATTCACGATAACCTTCGCTTGATTTATCAAGTTCAATATCGCTTATATCAACCGAACTTGTTGTAACACCGAACTCACTTTCAAGCCGTTGTTTTAAAATAGGCTGCAAAACACTACTAACTTCAAAAATCTTTCGTTCAAGATGAATTACGGGAAGCCCTGTATCAAACGGGATATTTGTAACAATAGATTTTATATATTTGCAAACAGCATCCCGAATCTGCAATTTAAAAGCCTCAAGGTCAAAATCAATAAGTCTGTGAAGTTTTATAAATTCTTTGTAATTCGTAAGTCTAAAATTGATAGAGCCTCGAACAGCAACAGGAACGGTAAAATTAGTATTGCGTGCATCAGCTACATCAAAAAACGGAACCCCGAATTTTACCTGAATGATTCCCGCAAGGTTTATAAAATAAATTTCCGCTTGAAAAGGGCTCGCCCCGCCGAATGCCGCACCGACAATTGAAGTGAGTATAGGAAGATTAGCCGTTTTTATGGTCTGATCAAAGGGACCTTCAATGTATTCCTGCAATGGACCGCTTTTTTGTGGATATACAAATATAGCAACTTCTCCATCTTTTACACGCAGACTTGAACCGTAGCGAATTGCGTTTTCTTTTTTTGTAGAATTTGCCTCTTCTGATCCCTTAGGCCTCCATTTCCAAATCAAATATGTCGGCTCATCACAACGGATAACATCCATTAAACCGCCTTCATGTTTTTTGTTGAATATGCCCATTAGTTTTCCTCCCCGTTTTACAAATTTTCTGTGCCTGATTGTTTTAGAATATAGCCTGTAATTTTTAAATTAGAATCAATTTGTATTTGATTTCCTTTTATTTCTTTGTTTTTTACGCCATTTATCAAAATTAAAAGTATTGGATTTACCTGATTCGTGTTTTTATATGCTGTTTGAAAAACTTTTACTCTTTCTTGAACATTTTGAACATCATTAATACCGATAAAAATTCTATATTTAGATGATGAGTGTAGTATTTTGAAAAAATCCTCGCTCAAGTTTTTAAGAAGTCCGGCACTATAATTTGCTCCAGAACCTCCAAGTTCCGATTCAACAGATAAAAGAATTTCAGGCATCTTATTAGGATCTTGGACAGATAGAATTTCTTTTGGATTACAATTCATTACACAAATATCGTATAAAAACTCATACGGCTGTCTTGATGAATAAACATTATAACTATCATATCCTTTGAATTTTTGATGGAAAAATTCTTTTATAGTATTTGTGCTTGCTTTAGTGTCAGAAGCATTGATCCGGCAAAAATCGTCTTTTTTGGCTTTAAAATATTTTTCAAACTCTGAAAAAATTGTTTTGTAATCAAATAAATCCGTCATTTTTTTACCTTATGCTATATTGGCTTTTAATCATTGCGATTTTTTCCTGCGCATCTTTGTCGTTCATTAAGACCAACTTTGATTTTGTGATTGTCTGGCGAATTTTTGTTTTCCAGACCTTATTCCACAAAGAAACACTCTTCCCTTCTTTTGTGAAAGGATTTGCTCTCGGTTGAATTTGCGAAGCAGAAAGTATTAAAAATTCGATGATAGACTCTTTTGTGTTCGGTACGATAAAAGTTTCGATAAAACT
>NZ_CALHGC010000132.1 GCF_938029485.1 uncultured Treponema sp.
AAAATCATCCAATAGGTCAAATGTAATAGCGACATCCTCCAAAATAATTCCGTCGGAATCGAATACGTCGTCCCAGCTTTTATCCGAGTTTTCAGGAAAGAGAACAAGGCATATATTTGAAAAAATATGTTCAAGTTTTTTTTGCAAAAACGGAACGGCAAGGCTGTCTTCCGGCTGTTGCGGCTTAATACGTTCAAGATATTGTTTTATATCGTATAGTGCATACAGAATGCGTTTCGGCTTTTCAAGTACTGCTTCTACTGCATGATGAAGGGAAAAGTGAGTTTCCATATTTCTATCTGCAGAATGAAAGAAATGATTTTCGATACAGCTTTTGTTCAAATTTCGATATTTTTGTTCGTCCGTATATTTCTTTTGTGTAGAAGTATTATAATCTTCATACACGGAATCAAACCAGAGCCTAAATGTAAAATTAGGACGTACAAGAGAAAATTCGTTGCTCCATGGTTGTCCAAAAGGCACTACCGGTTGCCATAAAAACGGAAACGAAAAGCCGCAGTCCAAGCGTTTAAGTGTGTTATGATTAGCCGCAAGCATTTTTTCATCTTTATTTTCTTTCGAATCGCTTTTATTTTCTCTTGCTATCTTTTTTTTCGATTTCTTATTCCTTTTTGAAGGAATCGGTAAAATGCGGCGCTGCATTTCGGCTGTAAAGTCCAGCTGTTCCAGGAGGCAATATTTCTTTTCCGTTAAAAAATGAGTAACGGTATAATATAGATGCAGTAAGGTTTCGTTACTATTAAAATAAGAGCTTTTATTCAATGCGGTAAAATCAACAGTATTAAAAAGCATTTCCGTTTTTATACAACAAAGCTCTATCAGCCGATTCAATACTCCAGCCGTGTGTTCGGCTGCGCCGCTATTCGGTGAGAAAGACCGAAATAGGATGTCGAGCAACTCTTTCCATTTTTGTTGTTCGGAATTTTCGCCGCTTTTTATATACGATTGTGTGCACAAAAGTCCCCACAACGAACCTAAGAACATTGTTTGCAGTAACTTCATCCGTTTATTGCTGAACAGTCTACTGTCTTCTACATCATGCCTAAAGCAGACATTGGGGAGAGCATTCAAATAACTTGCCTCAAACCAGGAATATTGAGCACCATTTTCAATTTTGGCCACTTTCAATGAACAATAGAGATCTGCATCATGTGAAATTTCACTGTTATGAATACACGGAAAATAGCGTTGTAAGTCGATGAATGTGAGATATCTGCTTGCCCGTTCAAGTAAAAGTGCCAATGCAGGAAATTCGGCAATTTTATCTTCCAATGATTTAAGAGCATCTTCAAAATACTGTTTATATTCATCAATCTTAGAAATACTAAAAATACCTTTGAATATAGTCGAGTCTTTTTCTTTCTGCTCAAAACCGAAATAGTCATTGAAGAGCCATATAACAGCCTCAAGATTGTATATGTAATATCTGCTTGGGTCATTATACGCTTTATGATCTGACAGACTCGTAGAACGATCGTTGCGATGAGTAAATAACTTCAGCATATCCCGCGCTTCTTCAGCATTAAGCTCGGTAGGTAATAATTTTGTAGGATCGATATTTTCTTTAGTATCAACATTGCAGATAAAAGAATCTTGATATGCTTTATTGACGATAAGATTATTGAGCAGGCTGAAGAAACGGTTCATATCGTCTCGATAAAACTGAAAGTCTTTTAAATTAATCTTTTTCATATTCACACTCCTCTTCTTACGCACTGTACCGTGCCTGATACTTTGCAGCGTCCACTGCCCTGCCTATTGCCGCATTAGTGCTTTCGTATAAAGAATCAACACTGATCCCGATACATGATAAAAGCGGATATATGCTGGTAAAGTGTTGAGGATAATGGATGAGATTAAAACCGTTGGTTACTATTGAGCAGTCAAACCCTGCATGATACGCCTTACGAACCAGCGGGATGAGCAAAGGAGATGCGGTCGGTTCTCCGCCGACAAAATTAATTCTTTTAAAGGAGCCTTCAAGCTTTTTAAGCACAGCCGTATAATCTTCCTTCTTTAAAGACGGGCTGTTGTGCATAAAACAATAACGGCACTTGAAATTGCAGGCTGTAGTAAAGTGCCAATTAACGGTGAGACAATGAGCTGTTTGCATTTTGACCTCCAAAAACAATTGCATAACACTAATAACATTGCCTTTGAAAATCAAAAATACAGCTTTACTATAACGGTAACGATTAGCTTTGTCAAGAATTTTATTGACCACATATTAACATAACCGCGCCTATTTTACGGTAGTGTATATATTCATTTTCTAATGCCGAAGCAAGCTAAAGAAGCATAAAGATCGCAAATAAAATACCTTGCGTTTTCGATACGCGGACAAGCTGCACAACATTCCCGCGACGCGGCAAAACGTGACACGCTCAAACGGCTCGGCAAAATCAAGGTGAAATAAATCAACAGGAGTATCTTATGGCAAAGACATTGATTGCATATTTTTCCCATACGGGAGAAAATTACTTCGGCGGACAAATCCATTCCTATAAATTCGTCAACCGCAGCCTTTATCAAAAGGCGAGGATTGGCGAATTGCCGCACTTTTGCAACGAAATGAAAAAGTGCAATCAATAGGCGATGTTTGCGATAAGCAAACTCGCAGCGTTTTTAGACAATGCCAACTGCATTGTCTAAAATAAGCCTTCTATCAGTAAAGGAAATACGGCAGTTGCCGCAGAGTTTGCACAAAAAGCGACAGGTGGCACTCTGTTTGAAATCCGTACGCTAAAAGGCTATCCCGTAAACTACAAAGCGTGTACGGATATCGCCGCGGAGGAAGGTAGGGCAAATACCCGCTCCGGACAGCGCGGTCAGCTTCCCGATATCAGCGCCTATGATACGATTGTGCTGGGCTATCCCTGTTGGTGAGGTAGGTTTAGCTTCAACCGCTAAATAGCCCCGCTTAAACTGCTTCGGTTTCCATTTTTCTCATTTCGTTAAGCATCAAAAGCAATCCGCTTACAATCATACTAAAATCTACGATTGGTTCCGCCCACCAAACGGCTGTCGCTCCAAATAATTTTGGTAACAGGAGTATGGCCGGAATAAATAATACCAATTGTCTAAGCATCACAATCATACCTGCTTTTTTACCGTCGCCGATTGATTGGAAAAATGTAAGCGTCATAATCATAATTCCATACAAGATAAACGTAGAATAAAACATCTTAAAGTTTATCACACCTGCTTCAATAATCTCGCTTCTTACACTAAACAATGACAATAATTTTTCCGAACAAAACATTGACGGTATCCATGAAACTGCTGCAAGAATAGTTGCTCCATACATAAAAACCTTCATCGTATCTTTTACTCTTTGATATTGCTTCGCTCCGAAATTTGCTCCGATAACAGGCTGCAATCCTTGACTCATCCCCCATAGCGGAATAAAAGAGAACATATACAGTCTCATTGTAGCGGCCATTAAAATCCCCCAATTATCTTCTCCGTATGTAAAGGCTTGCTTAAATAAAAATGTTTGCTGTACTGCAAATAAAATTTGCATCATCATCGCCGAAGTTCCGATGCTGAACATTTCACTATATATTGCCTTGTGTTTTTGAATGTTATGGATCCCCACAAAAGCGCTCTTCTTTGCAAAATAATGAAAGGTTAATACGGCTTGTACAATTTGAGATAGTACCGTTGCAATGGCTGCACCTTCAATAGCATATTCTCCCATGAGTTTCATAAAAATAGGGTCTAAAATAATGTTTAATAGCGCACCGGCTCCCATAATCAACATGGACTGCTTTAATGCCCCTTCACCGCGCATCGTCATATTACCGGCCTGAGCAAAATTAACGAATATGGAACCAAAGAACACAACTCTCAAATATCTAACACCAAGTTCTTTAATATTCCCTTTAGCTCCTACCAAATCCAAAAAATGAGGTGCAAATACCAAGCCTAA
>NZ_CALHGC010000133.1 GCF_938029485.1 uncultured Treponema sp.
CGGACAATGTCATCGTGATTACCGGCAAAGGAACGCAAAAGCAAAAGAAAGAACAGTTGGAAGCGCTCAACAAAGTTCCCGCATCCGAATCGCTTGTCGTGCTTGCGACGGGAAAGTATGCCGGAGAAGGCTTTGACGATCCGCGGCTCGACACGCTTATGCTTGCAATGCCGTTCAGCTGGAAGGGCACGCTTGCACAATACTGCGGACGCCTGCACAGAAATTTTGCGGGAAAAGAAGAAGTATTGATTTATGACTACGTCGACTTCCGTATTCAAGTTTTCGATCACATGTACCGGAATCGCCTCAAAGGCTACAAGCAGCTCGGTTATACGATAAAGCCTGATTCCGATTCGGCTCAAAACGGAGCGGCACCGTCAAAGCTGTATTCCGTCGACAACTGTAAAACCGATTTTATTAAAGACTGCATAAGCGCAAAAAAATCGACCGTCATTTGCTCGCCGTATCTTTCCAAAACCGAAGTACAAAAATTTTTACCGCTTGTACCGAAAATACTTTCAAACGGGTGCAAAATCTTTATCACGACAAGGCTGCATGAAGATAAAGATCGACGCAAAAAGCAACAGCCGTATATCGATATGCTCGAAGCTGCGGGTGCTGTCGTTTTTGCGAAAGAAAATGTTTCGCAGCGGCTTGCCGTTTTCGATGAAAAAATTTTGTGGTACGGCAGCATCGACTTTCTCGGATATTCGGAAGCGGAAGACTGCAGCATCCGTATTTGCAATACGGAGATCGCATCGGCCATTGAAGCGGAAATTATTAAATGATCTAAGTTTAACCATGAAGAATGATGGAATCTTCCGTCGACACGGAGTATTCAAAATCATTGGTATATGAATGCTCAGCAATACAAATATTCGCATAAGCATCAAGCTCGTATACGGCGGTGAAGCCATTACCGTATTCGGAAGGGAATTGATACGTGTTAAAACACTCATTCGGTAACGCATTCTTTTTTGTAAGCATACTTCCGGTATGTTCTATAAAGGTTTGATAGCTTTTGGTCAATTTTGATGATACCTTCTTTGAATTCTATGTTATAAGTTTTTAGAAATAAATGTTTTAAAGCGTTCTTCTTCCATCAACATCTGCTTGCAATAATCATCATACGTGTTTGTTTTTTCCGTAGGAATCACAAATGGAACTTCAGTTAAATCGCTATCTGTATCTATGATTTTGTATTTTTTTTGTTCGGCGGTGCCTTTGCTAGGATAAAACAAAAAGCCATGCTTAGAAGAAAATCTCAACATATACATGAGCGTTTTATAATAAATAGCAGTTGCTCGCTCTTCTCCGTATGAAGAGTTTTTATTCAATGGAATATATTTAGCATCAGCGACGAGTTTTCTATCCTTTGAAATATAATCAGGAATAATTTTTTGCTTTTTTTCACTACCACATTCTAATAATTTGAAGTTGCTGTTTTCTGAAGTATGATGATCAAAATCATTTTGCAACACTGTTGCTATATACTCTTCCCACAGCCACGCTCCATCAAAAAGTATTCCATAAACTCTGGTGCGCGTGTTATCTTTGTATTTTAAGTCTTCATGCTGTAGAATCTGCAAGCATATTTTTTGCAACGAAGTATATTCAGTGTAATATGGGTGTTGAATTTCTTTTAGATTGTCTACAAATACCTTTTGTAAATCTTGATGCGAATAAGACGGAGTGTTATCAATTATTAGTCTGATATTTTGCTGTGTTTCTCGTCCAAGTAATAAATTCCTACCGAAAGGCAAAGTCTTAATGTATTCAATTGTGTGTCTGAGCAACTGAGTAATACGATTATCGTAACTATATTCTCTTACGCTATACGCGATTTTTCCTGCAAAAGGAATATTTCGTTGTATATGTTTATTTACGTCTATCAAACCTTTTGCTTTACTGTCATTGTAATCATTTTTACGATATTCTCTGAATAACCCTTGTGATAAGGCTTTGTTAAAATAATATGGAAATAAATATACTAAAAAATCAAAAATTGTTAGTTCGTTATAAGAATGTTCCCAATCTAAAACATATTGGCACAATACTTTTTGTAGAAGATAGTGTAGAAAAAAGTCATTTCCACTACTGTCAGCAAAACGGGAACAAATACTCAACTCTGTAGAACCATAGCCGACAAAGCCCATTAAATTTCCGGTTCTAATTGTTTTATCATTTAAAGCGCAAATATATTGAGATCCCAGACTATCTCCCCATTCACCGAAACCTTGAGGAAAAATCAGCAAGTTCGGATATTTCTCGTTTATATTTTCCAGAGAAACATTCGCTATTGTCTGTAAATCTGAAATTACAGTTTCCAGCAAATGAAGAGTTTTGCTGCTATTATCCGTTATCCGTATTGTTTCCATAGAAAATATTTTCAAAGTCGGCTAATTTTATTTCAGCATCTCGCTGCCCGCGCACATATTCTCGAAGCAATCCTTTAAAGTGATTTTCCCACAGTTCTTTTAATGCATTGATATCGCTTAGCCTATCCTTATATTCTTTAAAATACGCTCCTCCGATTTGATAATCGCTGCCAAGTTTTTCCGCAATAGTATCATTCAATCTTTTCATGGGGCTTGCATCGCTATAATCTATCCCCATAGCTTTGGCACTATCTTGAGCGGTGATTTCATAAAACACAAATCTGCGGCGCATTGCAAAATCCATACTTTCAACGGAACGATCGATGTCATTCATTGTTCCGATAATATAGACATTATCAGGGATATAAAAACCGTCTTTGAAAGTATCTCCTTCTTCTATTAGGTTTTGATATTGAGTTAATACTTTACCGTTTGTTCCTCGATATGCGGGGTCAACGGAAAAGAACAATTCACCGAATATTTTTGACATATCGCCACGGTTAATTTCATCAATGATAAATACAAACTTTGGAGCTTCTTTTTTTTCTTTTCCTTTTTTATAAGTTTCCAAGTTAAAATTTTTCTTCATTTCGGCAACTATTGCTTTACGATAATTATCATGTCCTCCGCTCGGGATGCCATTCAAACCTTTGTAAATATTATAAAGCTGCTCTTTTGAGAAGAATTTTGACTGACCTCTTATCCAGTTACCGGATTTTTTATCTTCTTCCGAGCTGTATGTTCGCGTTGCTAATCCGTCTCCATACTCATTCAATTCGACCTCAAATATACCCTTACCGGAAAGTAATGGAATTTCTATACGAACATCATCATTTAGTTTATCTATTAATTCATTCCAACTTTTCTCAAAATTATCAGTTCCAACCTCATTTTTTGTAAGTATTGCTTTTTCACAAAAGTCCTTGAACACTCCGTTTTTACGCGCAAAGCCAATTTCTTTTTGTCCTGCTTCTTTTTGAGGTCTTAAGCCTTCTACAAAATCCGTATAATCATAAGAAGGATGGAACTGAACAAATCCTATTTGATTTTTTTCCTCATCAGTTAAATTTTCATATGTCTTGTTAAATGTCATTTGCGCAGCAATTTGACGAGCCGTAAACGTTTTTCCTGTGCCGGGTGCACCGTGCAGGATGATGTTTTTATTTAATTCAAGTTTCTCAATATAGTCTTTTGTCATATCGTATACCTGCCTATTTATTTGAGATTTTTCGTAAAGATTAAACATGTCTTTCAACGCTTTATTCGGATTTTTACCATCATTAAGTCCTATATCTGAAATTAAAAATTCTTTTGAATCAATATAGTCAGGAGTGTCTAACCAATATCTATATTCAGTTAACCTCAGAGAAATTATTTTTATTTTTGAAGCATCCCATTTTGCATATACATTCTGCCCTGTTCCTTTCCAGTTCAAATAGCATTTTCTGGTTGTATAATCTGACCCGAAATGGCCTTGTACATTTATACAAATAGTACCACAGTCATATTTTTCCCAGTCAGAAATTTGGCTTTGAATGTTGCCACCATTATATCCCTGCCCGCTTTGTGTAAAACGGTGTTTTTTCACAAGCGGAGCAATATATTTCTGATAACCATTGGTATCCACCGTATTATTTTGCATATATTCCAGGTGTGCAACAAAATATTCCAAAAGACATTTAAAATTTTGATATTTATCTTTCATTTTTTCCTTCTTTAAGAATTCTCCAGTTTGATGGTGGCTGTGCAACTAACATTCGTTTAACCTGCATTTGCAGCTTTACCTAAGTGTATAGCGAGGCAAAGTTTGCTCTAAAGTTGTATTAAAAAGGGAATTGCGTTAGCAATGACCGTCAAACAACTTTCGTGACAAAACAAATGTCAGGGTGAAGCATGTGCTAGCCATTTGTATTAATTTTATCTTGAAAATCATTGATAAAATCATTCATTTGTTCTGGTGTTGTCTGTAGCTTTTTAATTTTCAAATCCATTCTATTTGAAATAGTATTTTTATTTGAAATTATGAATTCAATATATTCAATAACAGTATCATCATCTGCGGATTCAATTTTTTGAACATTTGGTAGAAATCCTATATAAATTGAACTATTTTCACATGCAATATTAAACCAAATATTATTCTTAATAAAAAAGATATTCTTCATATTACCTAGAAAGTTCCACACAACTGCTTTTTGTGAAATCATTTGAAATGGGTTTGCATTGTTTTTTTCACGTAAAAATTCTCCTGGATCAAAGGAATTATAAATTATTTCATTTATTATTCCAATATTTTGCTTTATAAAAGCAATCGCTTCTTTCTTACATTTATTTATTTCATTGAGCTTTTCTATGAGATCAACACAATCCATATAATATTCCTCCATATTTATAAATACTCTATAGCAAATTCAAAAATATACAACTTTTCATCTTTTAAATTGATATGACTAACATCCTTTCCTCATAATATCATAAAAACCGCTTATTTTCAATCTAAACTGACATAGCTTAAAAAGCTCTTTTATCGTGCATCTATCGCACCCTGCAAACTGTACACCCATCAAAGCGGTTCCTACACATTTCCCTTCCTACCCCAGCGTCCACTCTTTCGAGCGGTTTTGTAGATTCCACAGACGGGCGTATAGCCCGTTGTGTGCAAGCAGTTCGCGGTGTGTGCCCGTTTCTTCAATGCGTCCCTCGTTCACGACCAGAATCTGATCGGCGTGTTCGACTGTTTTAAGGCGATGAGCAATCATTATGACGGTTTTATTCCGTACCAGCTGACCAATCGCTTTTTGTACTGCAACCTCATTCCGTGCGTCCAAACTGGCAGTCGGCTCATCGAGCAGCAAAAGGGGAGCATCTTTCAGTAACGCCCGCGCAATAGCAATCCGCTGTTTTTCTCCGCCGGAAAGCGTGGAGCCTCCTTCACCTGCAACCGTGTCGTACCCTTGCGGCAGCTTCATAATAAAATCATGACAATTCGCCTTTTTCGCTGCTTCAATTAGCTGCTCTTCGGACGCATCCTTTCTGCCGAATAAAATATTTTCCCGAATCGTTTCGTGAAACAAATACACATCCTGCAACACCATAGAAACTGCCGTAAGCCATTTTTCATTGTCGATTGTTTTTATCGGCATATCACCGCATAGAATTATTCCGGTGTCGGCTTCCCAAAGCCGCGCCAGCAGCCGGATAATCGTCGATTTTCCGCTTCCGCTCGGCCCCACAATCGCCGTGAGTTTTCCTTTCGGGATAGTGAACGACACATCTTTCAGTACGGCGCTACCGCTTCCCTTCACATAAGAAAAGCCGACATCCTTAAACACTATATCTGAAAGTTCAAAGTCCTCATCCGTTCCCGACAAGGGCTCCTGCCGCATCACCGTGTTGATTCGGGACGCGGACACATAGTGAGTCCGCAGAATAGCGATGTAGCGTATCCAAATAAGCAAGGGGCTTATAATCTTTGTACCGATAATAATCAAACTAAGATAATCGACTAATGCAAAACGTCCACCCAGCATCAGATACGCACCGGTAAAGCACATAAGCGGCAAGCCGAGCCGGATGCAGGTTACGGCAAGCGATAAAAGCGTACCGCCGGTGATTTCTCCTTTTAAAGCGGTATTCCGCACATCACGATACGCTTTGCTCAACCGGTTAAAACCCTGTCCCGTCTGATTGTATGAACGCAGCACTTTCATCCCGAAAAGGTATTCGTTCAGCGTATCGGTCGCCCTGTCTTTTGCATCCTTTGCCGCAGTATCCAGTTTCCCAAACGTCTTTAATGAAAGCGTGATGATGAGCGCTGCAACCGGCATCGTAATATAAAAAGCAAAAGCCATCTGCGGATTGAAATAAAACATAAACACAGACGTTATAACGCAGCTGAACACTACCCCTGCCAAACCGGTAAACAGGGCGACCATCGACTGTTCAAGCGCAAGAAAGTCAGACGTAAAAGTATTGATCAGCTCTCCGGTTGCCTTTTTGGAAAAATAACCGAGCGGCAACGTTTTCAGTTTGGAGATAAAATCGATTTTGTTTTCAGCCGAATGCGTTGCAGCCGGTAAGAACGTACCGAGAAACGATCCCCAGCTGACGAATAGCTGCACGGCAAACAAGCCTCCCATTGCAATACAGATGAGACGCAGCGCGTTCATATTCAGTGCAGCAGGATCCGCAAAACCTTCAACCAACAAGTTGATCGCAAAGTATACGGCGACGGCGGGAAACGAAATCGTAAGTCCCTCAAAAAAATGGCATAGCGTCGGTCCGATCATCTGCTTTGGATGCCCCATCGTAAATTTGTTGATAATGTTTTTCATCGTTTTCTCCTATCGATTAACCGGTCTCTATTCAGCCTGTCCGTCAAGCGACCATTCGTCCGCAGTGTGCTGTAAGTCCCACAGGCTTTTGTATTCCGTGTCTCCGCTCATCAGCGTTTGGTGCGTACCACGTTCAATGATTTTTCCGTCCTGCATTACCAAAATTTGATCGGCTTCCGCAATACTTTGCAGCCGATGGGCGATGACGATGAGCGTTTTATCCCGTACCAGATTTTTAATCGCCGTCTGAATTTGATTCTCGTTTTCCGCATCCGTGTAGGCAAGCGCTTCATCAAGAATGACGATCGGCGCATTTTTCAAAATTGCCCGCGCAATGGAAATCCGCTGCGCTTCCCCTCCGGACAGTTTACCGTTTCCCGATCCGATCATCGTGTCATATCCTTGCGGCAGCTTCATAATAAAATCATGACAACACGCCTGCCGCGCCGCTTCCATAACCGCTTCGTCGCTCGCGTGTGAATGCATTCTGATGTTTTCCATAACGGTGTCCGCAAAAAGATAAGCGTCTTGAAAAACCGCCGCCGTATACTGCATCAGGCGGGAAACGGGAATATCGCGGATAGGTATGCCGCCGATGGTAATCGCCCCTTCTTCCGTTTCCCAAAAGCGCAAAAGCAGTTGTCCGATCGTAGATTTTCCTCCGCCTGATTCTCCGACCAGCGCTGTCATTTGTCCCTGCTGTGCCGTAAACGATATCTCCAACAGCGCCTGTTTCCGCAGTGGGTCGGCGCTTTTTTGATATGAAAAAGAAACGTTATCAAAACGTACATTCCAATCGTGAGGTACGGAAGTTGTTGTTCCGAAATCGGAATCGGTATTTATATCTATTGCTCCGGTATCGGAAGCGTCAAGCGCCGGTTCCCGCACAATCTCATCAATTTGAGTAAGCCCCGCTTGCAGCATCCTCAACTGCGTTGCGTACTCGATACACTCGGTTAGCGGTTCAAACAATGCCGGTACGAGAATCAACGTCATCAAAACGGAAAGAATCAACTCCCTGCTCGGATTGCGGGCAAGCAGGCATACTCCGACAGGCAGCGCCGCGCTCAAAAGAGAGAGTACAAGACTCTTATACATGCTCATCGCAAAGGCGCTTTTTTTATAGCTTTTTATCTCCCATCCCATATAAGCGGAAATATGCTGCTTCAACGCATTCGTTACGGAACCCGCACGCCCGAATAGTTTAACCTCAGCCATGCCCCGCACATACTCCGAAAACGCACCGGTCATCTTTGCGGAAGACTGCGTCACCTCCATCATTATTGTTTTTACCTTGTTGCCGCCGAACACCAGCATCTGAAAAAAGAAACCCGCGATAATTGCAGCTACGACAG
>NZ_CALHGC010000134.1 GCF_938029485.1 uncultured Treponema sp.
AAGTAATCTCTCTTTTTCGGCGCCGCACTTTTATTATATCACTCCGGTTTTACCAGCCTGTTGTTTAAAGCAACCCAAGGATCTTCGCTTTATCGATAAATCCGAGAGAACGTTTAACTTCCTTTCCGTTTTTGAAAAGAATAAGCGTCGGAATACTGGTAACACCGAATCTCACCGCAAGGCCTTGCTGTTCGTCAACATTAACCTTTGCAAGAACAGCCTTTCCGTTCACTTCTTTTTCAGCCTCTTCAAAAACGGGGCCGAGCATTTTGCAGGGACCGCACCACGGCGCCCAGAAATCTACTAATGCCGTTTCGGCACCATTGACCGTCGTATCAAAATTGTCTTGATTTAAGTGTAGTATAGCCATATCAATTTCCTCCATAAGTACGTTTTTACCGTTATGCGGTAATTATCTATTCAGATCATTAATATACAAACAAAAAAACCTATCGAATAGAGACAACACCGTTTTTCCCGTTCGGGCAATTTTAAAAACGATACCGACATATTTCCTTTATCGTTACACGGAGTGCAGCACGAGCCATAAAATATAATATTCCGTATAAAGTCGTAACGCTGTTTTATTTTTAACCTTAGCCAAACCGGGTGTGCTGATAATTGCATCCGCTAAATTTCGAATACGGTCGGAAGTTAGCTTGGAAAACGACTGCGTTCTATGCGCTATCTTTACCTGATCCCGAATAAATGAGTTTACGTCATCGGCATTTTGCTTTCTAATTACGGGATCGATGATCGTATTCCATTGATCGAGCTGTTCAATAATACAGTCCTGTAAACTTTTATTCGCCGGAACAAATTCCGCTTGCAGCGCACCCGCAATTTCTCGAGGCGAAATCTTTTTATTGGTTGTTTTATGCTCCGGCATAGGCGCTTCGTTTTTTGAATCTCCCTGCTGAGCAGCAGTACGATGCGCTTTCTTTGGACGCATAAAAAAAGCAAGAATAGAAGAGAGAATCGGGATCGTATACCAGAAAGGCAATAGTATTCTCGCATCGGTAAGCAGTTCTTGCCTGTTCAACATGAACAAGTCTATATACGACAGCAACCGGTCGCGAGAAAATATTCTGCGAATTTCTGCAGCTTGATGTTCCGTAATGCGCTTGTCAGCCGAAAGCATAGGAATAAATGACGCCCCCAGTAATGCATACAGCACCGGCACATATTCCGCACACAATGTCTTTAACAACTGATTAAACGCCGAATCGGTATGCATCGCGTCACTTTGTTCGAACCGTATCAACTGACGGTACCATTTTTTTAAGCAAACATCACGCAACTTTTTTCGATTGTCATTTACCAGTGAGATAATCAGCGGTACCGTTTTATCCAACATGATGTAGTACCGCTCTCCATCAGGCGTTTTAAAGCTAAGGAGATCCGGCAGATTAGCGTCACTGTCCGAGGAGGTTTTTTCCTGTATATATTCCTCAAGATCCTGTTGACTATATTGTCCGAGCAACGGTACTCCACGAGAATCTTTAAAATTAACAATAGCCGCCTTATTAAAATAATACGGCGGCTTTTGAAGCGCCAGCTCAAGATTCTTTAATGCGGTTTCCCGTTGGAGCGACTGCTGCGTTGTATTCCGGTAATAGTTATTGAGGTATTCAATAATAAAGATAGCCTGTAAAATGGTGATTTCATCGCTCATTTTTTCGGTTTTCTTTGAAAATTCCTGTTTTACAACGGAACAAAGATAGCTCCAATACAAGTATACATCGCCTGATTTTTTTAACGTGTACATTGCTTCGGAAGAATGCGCTTGAATCGTAAGAATAAACTTTCTAATTGAATATTCCTTTCCGGGGTTTGCCGTCAGCAATTTTTTTTGAATAAAATCCCGTAATTCATCTTTTTGAAAGAAAAACCGTAATTTTGCGATCGCAAAGTCAAGCATTTGATCGGTAGAAAAATTCCCGGGAAAGATAAGCGAAGGAGTATCATCGGGGAAGATAAGCTGATACAGAAAGGTGTCGTTTCCCTCTTCCGGCTGCAGATCGGTAAAATCGGTATTTATTCTGATATAACGAAGAAATCGCTTGGAAAAATTTTGCGGTATCGCGCTGGCGAGCGGAAAGGGTAACTCAGGCTTTTCACGGATCGTTTCATATTGACGGGTTACCTTATCGAGGAAATAGAACGGAACAAAAACAACTTTACCTTTTCTCTTATCGTCAATAAGCTCTACTTTTCCTCCCGATTCAAGAGCTTCCAGCTCCGCTATCAATCTTGTTTCAGATATATCAATGAAAGAAGCAACATCCGGTTTTTCAGCTATATTTCTTTGAGCATACTTTCGTAAATAATCGGTTAATTCACTAATTCCAACAAACGGACTATTAAAACGCAGGGCGTAAGTGCGTAAAATATCCGGGAGTTTTACACTAACAGCCATTTGCTCCACATTATTGCATACTTTTTCTAATTGAACAAGGGGAAAACTAAAGTTTATTCGCAACGAAGCGAGAACGTACATATTATATAAATATGCATTTTCCGATTGCTTTGATTCCCGAACAACCGGCAGTCATCCAATTACTTTATATATCCGCTTTAACGAAAGCGTTTTTTTTGTTTCCGGCGATACTCTTGCGATAATACCGCAGAATACCGCTTGTCCGCTTTCCGGTATACTGAAGGTCTGCGGGGTAAGCGTAAGGCTCCGAGCTACGGCAGCTTCAATAGAGCTGCCGATGATTGAATGGAGCGCTCCTATCATTCCCGCATCGGTAATATAGCCGGTACCTCCTGCAAGGATACGTTCATCGGCGGTTTGCGTATGGGTATGGGAGCCGAATACGCAGGAAGCACGTCCGTCAAGATAATAAGCAAGCGCTTCTTTTTCCTGTACCGATTCCGCATGAAAATCGACCATGGCTATTCCGTCAGTCTGTTCTTCTAATAAACGGTCAGCCGTTTGGAAGGGGCAATCGATCGGGCGCATATTTTCTCTACCCTGTATATTCAGTACCGTCAATGTCCCCTGCGGTTTACGCACGGTGATGATACCGCTGCCCGGCGCAAGCGGATAGTTCGCAGGGCGCAGTATCCGTGGTTCCTGCCCGAAAGTATCCCTAAGATCAAAGCGCTCCATACTGTGGTTTCCGCCGGTAATAACATCGACCCCGGCAGCGAACAATCGCTCAGTTTGTTCCAATTCTATGCCACAGCCCTTCGCAGCGTTTTCTCCGTTTACTATGACAAAATCAAGTTTTTCTTCTTTAATCAGCTCCGGTATTACCCATACCGCAATATCGACACCGAATGTTCCACAAATATCCCCGCCGAAAAAAAGAGTCAGTTCATCACCCATTATGCAATCTACCGCTTAAAGATTTCGTACACTTTTTTGAGGGCGGCGGCAAGGGCGTCTATATCTTCCCGCGTGTTATAGATACCGAGGCTTGCGCGGCAGCAGGAGTTGATCCCCATGTACTCCATCAAGGGCTGGGTACAGTGGTGTCCGCTTCTGACCATAACGCCTTGCTCATCCAGAATATACGCAGTGTCGTGCGAATGGACGTCTTTGACGTTAAAGGCGACGGTTGGTACCCGCTGCTGTGCATCCGTATAGTACGCTTCCACAAAGTCGAGGCTTTTTAAGGCGGTTAAGAGTGAGCGGTGCAATCCTTCCACATAGCTATGCAATTCTTCAAGTCCGAGTTTTTTCAAAAAGTCGATACTCAACTGTAAAGAATGAATCGCGGCGGTATCGAGAGTGCCGCCTTCATACTTTTCTCCACCCGCTTTGAACTCGCTTACCTGCTCACCGACAAACTCAATCATGCTGCCGCCGTAAAGGAATGGCGGCATTTTGTCGATAAGGGCACGCTTGGCGTACAGAACCCCAGCGCCGAACTCCGCATAGAGCTTGTGTCCCGAAAACGCGAGGAAGTCGCAATCCCACGCGGCAACGTCATGCGGGAAGTGTGCAATGGACTGTGCCGCATCGATAACCGCAACGGCGCCGTGCTGATGGGCTTCCGTGATAATCTCCTGCACGGGGAATACGACACCGGTGGTATTTACGGCGGCAGTTACCGCAACAATCTTGGTACGGACACCGAGCAGGGCTTTAAAACCCGCCATGTCGAAGTTGCCGTTTTCGTCCAAGTACACATACCGCAATGCGGCGCCGGTTTTCCGCGCAACGAACTGCCACGGAATAAGGTTTGCGTGATGGTTGGCAATCGAAATGATTATTTCATCGCCGGCATGGAGCTGCTCTAATCCGTAGCAGTATGCAATAATATTGAGCGATTCGGTTGCATTTTTGGTAAAAATGACCTCGCCGGAAGAGTCGGCGCCGATAAAGTTCGCAACTTCCGTGCGGGCTGCTTCAATCAATGCGGAAGATTCCATAGCAAGGGTATGGGAACCGCGCCCTGCGTTTCCGTTGCTACGGGTGTAGTACGCCTGTACGCCGTCGAGCACCGCTTGCGGACGCTGAGCCGTTGCGGCAGCATCCAAATAGTGAATATTCCGATTTTGCAGCAACGGGAAGTATTGCTTATACATATGCCGCTCCCATTTTGCCTTGAGCACTGTCTGCCGCCGCTTTTTCGGTGCCGGATGCGGCCGCTTTATCCGCATGAGTACGCACCTGCGCTGATAAACGCGCATCAAATTCTGCGTTGAGCCGGTTCCGTATTACCTCATCAGGAATACTGTTAAAGACGGGGCGGAAGGCAGCGTCGATAATCAGTTTTTTGGCGCTCAGCTCGTCGAAGCCGCGGCTCATTAAATAGTAGAGTTTTTCTTTGTCGATGGCGGCAAAACTCGCGGCATGTTCCCCGATAACATCATCTTCATCGCAGAAGATAGTCGGGATACTCGTGCCGGCGGCATTTTTATCAAGCATGATGCTGTTATCCGCAAAGCGGGCGACGGAGGCTGAGCAGCCCTTATTCAAGAAAATATTGCCGCGGAAAACCTTATGCGCTTCGTTTTTCAGCGCGCCGCGGGCTTTTATCTCCGACAGCGTACTCTTACCGTTAATAATCAGATTATGTTCAAGATCCATCCGGCGCGTTTTATCGACAAAGTAGAGCGGGAAAATATAGACTTCCGCCCAATCTTCCTGCATATAGGAAGAATAGGACACACCGCTTTTTTGGGATCCGAGCTGTATGTCGTGAACGGTTACCATTGCTCTTTCGCCGACATCCATCCGCACCGTTTCAAAGTTGAGCGCAGCGTCGGAAAAGTTCTGGATTTTGATAATCTCGACCGCGGCATATTTCCCGACACGGATACTGATGAGTCCGTTCCGGTACGATTGCAGCGCCGGAGATTTTTCGTCGGTATCGAAGTACAGAATGAGCCGCGCCGCAGTGTTATCCGCTATATCGATATAACTTTGATCGAACAGCACCGGATGGCCGGCATCCATCGTAAACCGCACAAAGAAATCCTGCATAGCGCCGGCAGCAGCATCGATTTTGAGGTAAAAGCCGCTGTTCCGCTTTACCTGCACCTCATCGGTGAAGCGCTTTCCCAGCCCGCAGTTTTTTTCGCGCGGCGATTTCTCGGTATTGAATATTTTAGCAAGTGTCTCCGGTGAGGCTGTTTCGATAAAGCGGTCAATCGTCAAATACTGCGCGGTTTTAGATTCCGTATGAAAAAAGATACCGGGAAAAGGAGCTGACGGCACATCCCGTATATGATAATCGAGCCGTTTAAAATAGTTTTCGTTTCTCATCAGCCTATCGTCCCCTCCAGCTCAATGGAAATAAGGTTATTCAGCTCAACGGCGTACTCAAGCGGAAGTTCTTTGGAGATCGGCTCGACAAAGCCTTTGATGATGAGCGATTTAGCCGTCGCTTCGTCAAGACCGCGCTGCATCAGGTAAAAGACCATAGAATCGCTGATGCGTCCGATCTTTGCTTCGTGACCGATGTCGGCATCGTCGGTATGGCTTTCGATAATCGGGATGGTATCGGTGCGGGACTCGTTATCCAACATCAGCGACTCGCATTCGGCAAGCGCCTTAGCTCCGGTCGCATCCTTGCCGATAACCAGCAGACCGCGGTAGTTGGACTCGCCGCCGTTTTTCGCAATGGAGCGCGAGTGCATTTCCGACACGGTGTTTTTGCCGATGTGTACCGTCTTGGTTCCGGTGTCGAGGCACTGACCTGCGGATGCAAACGTAACACCGGTAAATTCGGAGCGCGAGCGGTCTCCTTTCAAAATGCTCATCGGGTACAGCATGGTTACCCGCGAGCCGAACGAGCCGGAAACCCATTCGATAGCGCCGTCTTCTTCTACGATTGCCCGCTTGGTATTCAGGTTGTAGAGGTTGCGCGACCAGTTTTCGATGGTGGAATAGCGCATGGTCGCCTTTTTACCGACGTACAGTTCGACGGCGCCTGCGTGGAGCGCATTTTTATAGTATTTAGGCGCACTGCATCCTTCGATAAAGTGGAGATAAGCGCCTTCATCTACGATGATGAGCGTATGTTCAAACTGACCGGACTGGTTCGCATTCAGTCTAAAGTAGGATTGCAGCGGCAGTTCAACCTTGACCCCCTTGGGCACATACACGAATGAACCGCCCGACCACACTGCGCCGTGCAGGGCTGCAAACTTATGATCGTTCGGCTTTATCAGCTGCATAAAATGCTCGCGGACAAGATCGCCGTACTGCAGCACCGCCGTTTCCATATCGAGGTACACAACCCCTTGGTCGGCGAGGTTTTTCTGCAAGCTGTGATACACCACCTCGGAATCATACTGGGCTCCGACACCTGCCAGCGAGGTCTGCTCCGCTTTGGGGATGCCGAGCCGGTCAAAGGTCTGCTTAATCTCCTCCGGCACTTGATCCCAATCGGTAGCCATCGGCTTTTCATCCGACACAATATAATGGATAATCTCTTGAATATTGAGGTCTGAAATGTCGGCGCCCCAATCCGGCATCGGGCGCTCAAAGAAATACTGCAGCGATTGCAGCCTCAGATCGAGCATCCACTTTGGTTCAAGCTTACGGGCTGAAATCTTCCGTACAACCTCTTCGTTCAGTCCCATGCCGGTGGAATACTGATAATCGATACTGTCTTTTATATCGTAAATGCCGCGTTCGATGTCGGAAACAAAGGTGCGCTTCCGGTTTTGGAACAGCGGCGAGCGGGAATCTCTAAAGTCGTTACTCATACCGGCCCCTACATCCCCGCATATCCGTGCTTTTGGATATGCTCTACCAATTCGATGCCGCCGCTTTTTACCAGCGAGCCGTTGATTAATACGTGTACATGATCGGGCTTGAGATAGTCGAGCACCTTGCTGTGGTGCGTAATGATTAAAATACCCATGTCCGGCGTTTTCAGTTTTGCGACACCCTCGAATACGATTCTGGTAGCATCGATATCCAGCCCCGAATCCGTTTCGTCCAAGATAGAGAGCTTAGGCTGCAGCACCGCAAGCTGAAGAATTTCGTTTTTCTTTTTTTCGCCGCCGGAGAATCCGACGTTCAAACTGCGGTCTGCGTACTCGGGATTGATACTAAGCGATTCCATCAGGCGGAGCAGCTCCTTGTGGAAGGTGAGCGCCGGTATTTTTTTACCGGTTACCGCTTCCTTTGACGCGCGGAGAAACTCTTCAACCTTTAAGCCGGGGATTTCTTCAGGATTCTGAAATGAGAGGAAAATCCCTTTCCGCGCGCGCTCAAAAACAGGCAAGTCATTGATCAAGGCTCCTTCAAAAAAAATCGAGCCTTGGTCAATTTGAAAGACGGGATTACCGGTAATCGCTGCAGCAAGCGTGGATTTTCCGGCTCCGTTCGGCCCCATCACTACGTGTATCTCACCGGCATTGACGGTAAGATTGAGATTATGCAAAATCGGCTTTTCATTCACCGAAAGATGTAAATTTTCTATATGTAATAGCGGCTCCATGCGCAACTCCTCTGTGTGAAATGCATTAACGGAATATTATAACAAGATGCAAAATACGTTACAAGACTTCGTGCGGAGAGTACACGGAAATCAATTTTTGTCTAAAAGCGGTAATAAGTCGTGAGGATTCATAAGCGCGCGGAACATAATGCCGTTCAAAGCCAGTTTTGATTG
>NZ_CALHGC010000135.1 GCF_938029485.1 uncultured Treponema sp.
AAACCGAGTAGTAAATTACACTTTGGAAAAATCCATTGCAGACGGCGTTAATGTTCCTCCGCGTGTGTATAGAATTAAAACCGAAATCTCGGAAACCGGCGGCACCATTAAAGACGGTGAAAAAATTAAAAAAATTTCCAATTGGAGCGGTAAAAGAAAAACGCAAAAGCAGCATGAAGACCGGCAATTCACCACAACGGACATAGACAGAAGTGTTGTAATTCCGGCACAAATCGAAACAGTTGTTCAAGCATATAAAGATTCTATCTATGAGTCTCTGTATCCGGACAGAAAAAAAGATTGGACGATGATTCCAAAAACGCTTTTCTTTGCAAAAAAAGAAAGCCATGCGCAGAGCATATTAGAAGCAATCAAAAAGATTTTCAAAAATGAATTCCCTGAAGGAAAAATCCCCGAACATTATGCCCAGTTGATTACGTGTAAATCCGGAAATTCAAATCAACTGATTAGTGATTTTAGAAATAATAAAGATTTTCGAATTGCAATTACCGTTACGCTTGTTGCAACAGGTACCGATATCAAGCCGTTGGAAATTCTTGTTTTTATGCGCGATATACATTCCGAAGTTCTCTACACCCAGATGAAAGGACGCGGATGCAGAACATTTGCCGACGATAAACTAAGAAACGTAACCACCAATGCGGTCTCAAAAGACTTTTATTATCTTGTGGATGCCGTTGGTGTAACGGAGCATGAAAAATCAATGCCGACTCCGGACGGAAACAGCGATATAAAAAAAGTTTTGTCACTCAAAGACCTGCTTGAACATCTTGCACACGGAGAATTATCCGATAAGAATTTAGAACTGTTAGCAGACTATCTTTCACGCGTAAATAGAAAAGCCGAAGCGGAAGATATTATCGAACTGAATGAGTTGCTCGGTACTATTAGCGTAAAACAATTCGCTGTAACTATTTTTGAATCAATCGCACCCGAGTCTTGCATTTTCCCTCCCTACAAAGATATTAACGAGCCGAACACGGAAAGAAAGATTTTGATTTCCCCGCTCATAAACAATGTAAAAGCCCGCAAAAAACTTTTGGAAATCAATGCCGGATTTATTAAAATTGCCGTTGAAAAACAGGATACGTTACTGTATGCGGGATTTTCAAAAGAACAGGCAAAAGAATATATCGCTACGTTTGAAACCTATCTTGATGACAATAAAGATGAAATTGAAGCGTTACGACTTCTTTATAATCAGGAAAAAGTCGCCATCACGTATACGATGCTTAAAGATTTGGAAAAGAAACTGATTGCGTATAATAATCAGTTTACACCGGAATTCTTATGGACATGCTATCAAACACTGGACGGAGAAAGCGGAAAAGTAAAACCGTTAAACAGAGAAACGGAGCTGGGTGTTTTTACCAATCTTATTCAACTGGTAAGATACGGGTACAAGTTGGATGATGAACTTGTGTCCCTTAAAAGACGATTCGGCAGCTATTTTAACCTTTATTGCGGACAGGCTTGGCGTAAATTTACTCCGGAACAAATTGAAATTGTGCGGCAGATTGCAGAATACATTGTACAAAACGGCTGTATCACGAATATTGAATTAAACAACGCAAAACATGATTTGTTTGTAAAAGCCGTTTCAATCTTCGGAGCCGACAAACTAAATGCGGAAATGCAGACAATCTCAAAATATTTATTCTACGGAAAGGCAGCATAAAAATGGCAAAAAAACAAGCAACGCCGGCAAAACCGGAACAGGCACTTACGAAAAAAGTTTGGAACATGGCAGACGTTCTTGCGGCAGCCGGTATCGGATTTACGGATTATATTATTCAGCTGACATATCTCTTATTTCTAAAAATGGATTTTGAAAAAGAATCATACGGTTTAGGCAGTGCACTTCCGGACGGAAGTAAATGGAAAGATATTGTTCAACTGGACGGTCCTGATCAACTTGCAAAATATGAAAAGATTCTGGAAGTTTTACAGGCAACTGACGGACTTATCGGTGCAATTTTTACAGAAGCGCAAAATAAGATTACAAAACCGGCTCTTCTTAAAAAACTGATCGGAATGATTGATGAAGAAAACTGGTTCAGTATGGACGGAGACCTCAAAGGCGCAATTTATGAAAGTATTCTTGAAAAAAACGGACAGGATAAAAAATCCGGAGCAGGGCAATACTTTACGCCGCGCCCCTTGATTAATGCTATGGTTGATGTTGTTCAGCCGAAAATTACGGAGACCGTTGCCGACCCTGCGTGCGGAACCGGAGGCTTCTTGCTTGCTGCGTATGACTATATGCGTAAACAAAGCGACGAACAGAGTAAGGTGGAGTTCTTACAAACGAAGGCACTGAGAGGAAATGACATTACGCCGCTTGTCGTAACGTTGGCTTCTATGAATCTTTATCTTCACGACATTGGAGCGGACACAACACCGATTAAATGTGAAGATAGTTTGGAACACGAACCCGAACATCTTGTAGATGTAATTCTTGCAAATCCGCCTTTTGGCGCTCGACCTGCAGGAAGCGTCGATATTTCGACCATGCGTTCCGATTTGATTGTAACGACAAGCAACAACCAGTTAAATTTTTTACAGCATATAATGGTTATGTTAAAGGACGGCGGAAGAGCCGGAATCGTTCTTCCCGATAATGTGCTTTTTGCAGACGGTGCCGGAGAAATTCTCCGCAAAAAACTGCTAAAAGATTTTAATCTTCATACAATTCTTCGCTTGCCGACCGGTATTTTCTACGCAAACGGCGTAAAAGCAAATGTACTGTTCTTTGAAAAAGGAAGCCCGACACAAGAGACATGGTATTACGATTACCGGACAGGGATTAAACACACACTTGCAACGAAACCGCTTAAACGTTCCGACCTTGAAGACTTTGTAACCTGCTACTGTGCAGGGCATGTTGAAGACCGTAAAGAAACATGGTCGCCCGAAAATCCGAATGGCAGATGGCGTAAATATCACGTCGATGAACTGCTTGCACGGGATAAAACCAGTCTGGATATTTCTTGGATAAAAGACGGTTCCGATACAGTAGACTGTTCCCTTGCAGAACTGATTCAAACCATTCAAGAGAAAAGCGCAAATATTGCCGCAGCTGTTACCGAACTTTCCAAACTAATTGAAGGTATTGAAGAATGATGCATAAAAGCGGACAGCAGAACTTCACTCAACTTTCGGAAGTTATCAATGAATACAATAGGCTGCACATCGCTCAACAGCTTGATTACGATAAGTTCTATTTATATTCGATTATCACGCATTCAACGGCAATAGAAGGTTCTACCGTTACAGAAATTGAAAATCAGCTTCTCTTTGACGAAGGGATAAGTGCAAATAAACCGATTCATGAACAGCTTATGAACCTTGACTTAAAAGCCGCGTATGAAAGAAGTTTTGAATTTGCAAAACAACATAGCCAAATGACATCGGAAATCCTCTGTGAACTTTCGTCTCTCGTAATGAAAAACACCGGCACTGTGTACAATACAATCGGAGGAACATTTTCTTCTGCAAAAGGAGAGCTGAGACTTTTAAATGTCAGTGCAGGACGGGGCGGGAAGAGTTATATGGCATGGCAGAAGCTTCCGCAAAAACTGGAAGAATTTTGTGCTTGGTTCAATTCGGAAAGAAAAAATATTGCGCAAAAACGAATAGAAGAACAATACACTTTTAGTTTTCTCGCACATTATAAACTTGTTTATATGCATCCTTGGGCTGATGGAAATGGTCGGATGAGCCGGCTTTTAATGAATTTTATCCAATATGAAGCGGGGATAGTACCTGTAATAATCAAAAAAGAAAACAGGGCTGAATATATTCAAAGTCTTGCTTCTTCGCAAGAAAAAGATGATGCGTCAGATTTCTTACAGTTTATGTTTTCACACCAGATACGGAATTTGAGCGAACAGATAGAAGAATATAAAACCTCTCTCGAAATGAGCGGAAACTGATAAAGGCGGTTATTGGGAGACCATAAAGTGAACACAAACGCATTACGTCAAAAAATATTAGACCTCGCTATCCACGGAAAGCTGGTGAAGCAAGACCCCGCAGACGAACCTGCATCCGTGATGCTGGAAAAAATCCGCGCGGAAAAAGAAGCAAAGATTGCCGCCGGAGAGATAAAACGCAACAAGAATGATTCGTATATTTTTAAATATACCGGCACATCCGGTGAAAACAAAACCGATAACAATCCTGAGGGATTGGAACATAACAGGCACTATGAGAAGTTCTCAGACGGCAGGGTGAAGGCTATCGAGGACGAAATCCCGTTTGCCGTGCCGGAGGGTTGGGCATGGTGCAAAACTAAACAACTTTATAATATTCGTTCTGCTATTCGTATTCATCAAACAGACTGGCAAAATGAAGGAATTCCATTTTTTAGAGGAAGAGAATTAATTGAGCTCTGTAAGACAGGAAAAGTTCATCCAGAAATTTTTATATCTGAAAGCCTTTATGAAGAAAATAAGGAGAAAGGCGGAGTCCCTCAAAAAAATGACTTACTTGTTTCTGCTGTAGGAACTTTGGGGTTTGTTCATATCGTAGAAGATACAAAAAAGTTTTATTACAAAGATGCCTATATTTTATGCTTCGAAAACCACTTTAACCTTAATCCGAAATATACAAAATTCGTAATTGAATCAAATTATACTCAAAAAGTAATATATAACGGTTCAAAAGGAACAACTGTAGAACAATTAACGATTGAAAATGCAAAAGATTTATGGTTTCCGTTTCCCCCACTCACTGAGCAACAACGCATAGTCAGTGTAATCGAAGCAATCTTTACACAGATAGATCTATTAGAACAAAACAAAGCCGATCTGCAAACAGCCGTCAAACAGGCAAAGTCAAAAATTCTTGACCTTGCAATTCATGGAAAGCTTGTTCCGCAAGACCCCGCAGATGAACCTGCAAGCGTGATGCTGGAAAGACTGCGTGCGGAAAAAGAGGCGAAAATTGCAGTCGGAGAGATAAAACGGAGTAAGAATGATTCGTATATCTATAAAAATTCTACTGATAATTGTTATTATGAGAAGTTCGATGACGGTACTGAGGTAGCTATAGAAATAGATTCTATCATTCCTGATGCGTGGGTATGGTGTTATTTTACTGACATTGCTGATGTAATCAATGGAAAAAATCAATCAAAAGTGAAAGAGGGCGCAGGCAAATATCCCATTTACGGAAGCGGTGGTATTATTGGATATGCTAATGATTACATTTGTCCTGAAAATTGTACAATAATCGGAAGAAAAGGGTCAATAAACAATCCAATCTTTACAGAAGAAAAATTCTGGAATGTTGATACCGCTTTTGGACTTATACCATCATCAATTATTCTGCCGCGATATCTATTTTATTTCTGTAAATCATTTGACTTTACATCACTAGACAGCAGTACAACTTTGCCAAGTTTAACCAAAACAAATATTCAACATATCTTATTTCCATTGCCACCATTCGCTGCACAACAACGGATTTTAGATAAAATTGATGAGCTTTTTAACCAATTAGACAAGATTGCTTTGAATATCGTCTAAAGCATTAAATATTTCTTCAACTTTTGTAACTATTCGTTTTTGCTCTGAAATTGGAGGAATAGCAATAAAAGATTCTGCCATTTCTTGTAAATAAAATCCCATTTGAGCAGTACCGGTAGCATGTTCAGCTACATAATTTTGATAAAAATTACTGTCAAAAAAAATTTTTACATACTTGTTGTAAACCTTGGTATTAAGAATGGAAACACTCCGTTGAAAACAGATATTCATGCTGCCGTCATAAATGCAACTTCTTCCTAATGAACCTACGGATGTGAAAAGTATATCACCCGCTGCAACATTAGTCCTCAAATTTTCTGCCTCAAACATCTCTTTCGTTAAATACCTGACATTTTCTAAGTCTTCTACTGTGTTATGATTAATATTTCGTGAAGAAACCATTATATATTCTGTTTTTTCTTCGATACCTTTAGGCGGATTATGATCTCCATCGACAAGCTTATCGCAAATTCGTCCTAATTTTGTCCATTGCCAGTTTGCCGGCAGCTCAAAAGGAATCTCATTATCAATGCAAACATCACTTTTTCCATCGAACTTCTCATAATAACAAGAACTCACACTGCAAGTATACTTTTAAATAAACGATAGGCAGGGCAAACGCTCCGGGAATATTTCAAGCGATTGCCTTCCATTTGTGCGAAATTTTGAACAAAATTTCGCACAGTTACTTTTAGAAGAAGGGCAATCGCATTAGAAAAGCAGATAAAAATCGCAGAATAAATAGGATGTGAGACCATTTGAGCCGAATAGCGGCGAAACTCTGGTTGAATAGCCTATTTATTCTGCGGGAATATTAAAAATATCTAATGCGATTGCCCTGAATCGAGAAATCGCAAATCTTGTTTATTGGGAGGTCGTTATGGAAAACGGCACAAGTTTTGAAGAGTATTTGAAGAAAAGCAATCTTTCTCAGAATACTCTTACATCCTATGTATGGACAGTTAAATACTACACAGAACATTATGATTCTGTGAGCAAAGAAAACCTGCTCGCATACAAAGGCTATCTGATTGAGTTCTTTAAACCGAAGACGGTGAATTTAAGGATTCAGGGAATTAACAAGTATTTACAGTTTATTCACAAAGAGCAGCTGCAGTTAAAGTTTGTAAAAGTCCAGCAGAAAAACTTTCTTGAAAATGTTATCAGTAATGCGGACTACCAGTTTTTAAAATCGAGTCTTAAAAAAGACGGAAATCGTGAATGGTATTTTGTTGTATGGTTCCTCGCAGCTACAGGAGCTCGTGTCAGCGAACTTATTCAGATAAAAGTTGAGCATGTAAAATTAGGATATTTTGATCTATACTCAAAGGGAGGCAAGCTGAGGCGCCTTTATATTCCAAAAATTTTGAAAGAAGAAGCTTTACAATGGCTGGAATCCGTTGGACGCCAATCCGGCTATCTGTTTTTAAATCGCTTTGCAAAGCATATTACCACTCGTGGTATTGCACAGCAGCTAAAGAGTTATGCTAGAAAATACGGAATAAATGAAAAAGTTGTCTATCCGCATTCATTCAGGCATCGTTATGCAAAGAATTTCCTTGAAAAGTTCAACGACATATCGCTGCTTGCCGACCTGATGGGGCATGAAAGCATCGAGACTACCCGCATTTATCTGCGCCGCACGGCCACGGAACAGCAGGAAATCGTCGACAAGGTCGTCACATGGTAAACAAAACACTCCCTTGCCAAGTCACCGTTACGGTACTGCGACAAGGGAACGACTGTCCAAGAACACCATCATTCCAAATTCCGGATGAGCCAAATATATGTCATCGTATCTCAAGTTCTTGTTTGATAGAATAGTCAAAAGCCTCATAATCGTATCTGAAGCTCTGAAGGTTGCCGTCGGCGTCATTCACCAGTTTGTGAGCTGCAACAATGACACGTGGGTCAAGAACTTTCAGTATGGCTATTATCTCATTTTCCTTCTTTTCCTTTACAATCTGTGCAAATCTTTCATTTACAGGCACGCTCATATAGGAGGCAGGAATATACATGGCTTTCAGCTCTTCCTCGTAACGTTTATCCAGCCTGATGCGGTTGTTTTCTGTATCAGTACACACTGCTTGGGATAAAAGAAAACTCCTTATATACCCGCCGGGCATATAAGGAGTTTTTTTATGGTTCAGTCAATAGTTGCTATT
>NZ_CALHGC010000136.1 GCF_938029485.1 uncultured Treponema sp.
CCTGATAGGTAAGGTATGAGATGAATTTTTTTACAAAACCGAGGATGGTATGCTGGCTGCTGCTCAGTGTAATCGCTGGAGTGTTGTTTGTATCGTATATGATGAATCCTAAAATGGAACGTACTCTTTTATATTTTCCGGCAAACGATAATACCGTCGGCGTTGAAGAACGGTATCTGCCTCAGCTTCCCGAATCGGAACTTGCCGTGTTGCTGGTGAATGAACTGCTGCTCGGTCCTGCCGATCACCGGTTTTTACATTTTACCGATCCCGAATTACGCCCTCGCAGTTGTTTTGTGCGTGATAATGCATTATACGTCGATTTGCCCGTTCAAATTTTAACATCTAATATTAAGACTCCTGATTTTTATACTGTTTATACTTTACTTCAAAAAAATATTACTATAAACTGTAAAAGCATTGATACCGTCCATGTCTATATTGACGGTACTCGCGCTTATAACCGCCGTTAAATAGTAC
Organism: uncultured Treponema sp.; assembly: GCF_938029485.1. GTDB lineage: Bacteria > Spirochaetota > Spirochaetia > Treponematales > Treponemataceae > Treponema. The sequence goes on from NZ_CALHGC010000136.1 coordinate 481, forward strand.
GCTGCGTTTTTAAGCATTAGGGTATGTAAAAATTTCTGAGGTTTTAGCCGATAATAAAAGAGTTGACAAGAATAGGTATCTTTCGTATACTTATTTTCAACAGGGCATTCTTAACAATGGAAAAGGAGCTTTTGAATGAAAAGAACAAGCATACTTGTAGCAATTGCACTTCTCTTTATCGGTGCATTTGCGGTTGCTGAAGAAGCAATTTTGGTTGACTTTGCGTTATTGAACGCAGATATCCTTGCGGATAAGAACGGCGCTATGACTCAGAACCGCAGAACGGTTATGGATTATGCTACCGTCGCAGGTTCTACCTACACCGATGAGCAGAAGGCTCTGATGAGAACATCATTGGCTATCGGTCAGTGGGAAGTGGTTTTGAATTCATCTTCCCGCAATCCGGTTGCGGTTGCTGTTTCTCATGCCGCTGAATCGAAGGTAAGCGATGAAGCGAAAAACTTTGCAGGTCAAACCTTGATGGGTATTCGTATTGAATTCCCGTTGTGGGCACATAATGCAAGTGCTACAATCGAACCGACTTTTAATATTCCCGTATATGAACCGCTTGCACAGGTTGACGAGCAGGGAAATATTCAAGAACCGACCGATGAAGAAAAAGCTTCCGGAAAAGGCCGCTTTGAAGACGGATTCGGCGTTGTGCGCAACACCGGTGTTATCAAATCCATCGCTGTTAATACTTACGGCATGAATTTCCCGCATGGTCTTTATGTACTCATCCGCAATGACAAGAATGAAGTGAAGCGCTATTTTATGGGATATCTGCTGTTTGACGGTTGGAAAGAGCTGGTGTGGAATAATCCTGCATATTTGACCGATGTACGCGCTCGCGAAACTCGGCTCTATCCCGTGTATCCTACTGCTCTTCCGTATTGCTCGTTTGCAGGTTTCTTGATTACCCGTGATGCAGCGCATGACGGCGGTTCATTTGTCGGCTACTTCAAAGACGTTAAACTCATCTATGATAAAGCTGTGTTGAACACCGTCCGCGATTTTGCCGATGAAGATATCTGGGGTATCCAGACAAAGATGAACAACGAACGCATGCAGCTTGAGATGTCTCGTTTTGGCCAAACACAGGTTCTTCGCTTCTTGGAGCAGGAGAAGATGGCAACCGAAGCAGGGTTTACTCCTTCTGAAGGTTCTGCAGCAGCCGGAAATTCACCTGAGGCTGCAAACTAATAATGCATTAGTTGCTTAATACAATGATAGGCGGTATTTGATACCGCCTATTTTTTTGTTCCTGTACTATTATGTCTTCTGATACTTCTCTATGGATACCCGATAAAAATCAATTAAAAAAACAGTATGATGAATATCATGCACATTTTACCGTCTTATTAAAACGGCTTGAAGATCATTTGCGTTCTACCGTTAAGGTTTCTGCATTGCCTGCATATAAGACGCGTATAAAGAACTTTGACAGTTATTATGTAAAGTTATTAAAATTTCCGCCTGCCGATCCGACAATCGGCTTTCCGGTTGTAACCGATTTAATCGGTATTCGAATTATATGTCCGTTTTTGCAGAATCTCGGTGAAGTTGAAGATGTATTGATAAAAAATTTTACCGTTAGAGAAGTTGAGCGAAAAGGAGCAGATCGTACTTTTCGGGAATTCGGCTATGAATCCACTCATGTTTTAGCCGATATCCCTGAAAGTTTTAAAGTCGGATTATTACTTCCGGATAATCTGATCTTTGAAGTCCAAATTAGAACGATTTTACAGGATGCATGGGCAGAAGTTGAGCATGAGCTGATTTATAAATTTGAATTTTCTCCCTTTGATTTTCCGCTTAAACGTAAGTTTGCCTCAATTAATGCAAGTCTTAGTCTTGCAGATATACTTTTTCAAGAAATCAGAGATGCACAAAATAGTTTAAATACGGAACTCGATAAGAGACGTGAACAGTTTTATTTACGTGCCGATGAATTTACAAACGGTTTGCTCGGTGATTATTCGGAAGGTGGAGAAAAAAACGATACGGACACGGCAAATATTTCCGCTTTGGAAACAATCGACAGTATGATTTTTCATGCGATTAAAGCGCATAACTGCGGTGATTTTCAAACGGCAGAAGCGTTATATACAAAAATATTAGATCAAAAGCCGAATGCTTTGGTTGCCTCTATCGTCTATAAGCATCGCGGTATGGCTTTTTTTGCACAAGGCGCTTATGAAAATGCATATACGGATTTTTCCGCGAGCCTTGATGAAAATCCTGAAAATTTCCGATCTTACTATTATGCCGGCATTGTATTGATGATGATGAATAAAAACTCCGAGGCTATTGCGATGTTCACCAAGTCACTTGAAATAAACGGGTATCAAGCCCATGTATATTTTAGGCGGGCATTGGCTTATTTTCAGGAAAATCAGCTTATCTTGGCCTTACATGATCTTGATAATGCCGCTGCTCTCGGTCTTTCGCCGGAAGAAGAAAAGAAATTACGAGCAGCTATTGCAAAAAAGATCGATATGGTTTAATATCAATGCTCTGTATTGTATGCTATCAATTTTATTGGAGGTTTTAAATGGCTAATAATGCATCTGCTATAAAACGGCATAAACAAAGTGAGGTTCGCCGTATCCATAATAAATCGGTGAAGTCTGCAGCACGGACCTGTGCTAAAAAATATACACTCGCTGTTGTTGAAAAAAACGCCGAATCTGCTATGACGTTATTGAAGGAACTTTCGCATCAGCTCGATAGTGCTGCTCGGAAAGGAATTATTACAAAAAATGCTGCTGCACGAAAAAAGTCCCGTATGCAAAAATTGTATAATGTAACTTTTTCACAAAAATAGCGTATTTACCTTTACATTTTAATTATCCCTTATCTTTTCTCCGATTTTATGAATCAAATAGTGGAGAGCCGTAGCTTTTGTGTTTTTATATCGGCTAGAAAATCGCTAATGTATGATTTTTTAATTTTAAGGGATAATATGATAAAAATGGAATCTCCTTACGCTTTTGCCTTTTTAGCGCAACAGCCGACTGACTTTCTTGTGATATTATTGAATGTTCGTGTCGCTGCATTAAGGGCACTTATAGATAGTTTCGTATTCCGTCTGGAAGGTTAAAGATGAGTAAACATAAGCAAATAATTAAACAAACAAAAACAAGTATTGTTGATTCGATTTATAAAAAGACAGATCATATGCTGAAGGATATTCATTCCGTAAGTGATTTGTTCTTTGCGGAAATGTTTCAGGCTCTACAGCGAGGTGAGACAATAGAGATTCGCGGTTTCGGTACATTTTCAGTGCAATTCCGTAAGGGACGAAAAGGTATGCGGAATCCTAAAACAGGTGAAATGGTGGATACTGAAGACCATTCGGTAGTTGTATTTCGTCCGGGAAAGATCTTGAGCGCTGCCGTACGTCCGCTTGTCGAGGAGAATACTACGGATGCAAAGAGGTAGAAAACTTGCTTATTGGGGTGTTAATGTCGCTCTATTCGTAAGTTCTTCTGCACTTTTTGCTTTTTCGCAGCCCGGGTTTTTAGTTTCGGCCGGGCTGCCGTTTCTTGCATATTTTGTTTTTATTCCGCTTTTTATTTTACTCCGTCGAGTATCTTTCCTCTCTTCTTTTTTGTGGGGGGGTATCTACGGTGTCCTTAATTATTGCATTTTCAGTTATTGGCTCTGGGGCTTTCATCCGCTTGCGATGTATATCGTTGCATTGGAATATTTTTTTTATTATATGGTAACCGTTCCTTTGCTTAAATTGGCTGATATTTGTTTTCCCCGATATGGTTTTATCGTGCAATGGCTTATTTGGATTGGATACGAGTATATTAAGACACTTGGATTCCTTGGCTTTTCGTACGGTTTGGTCGGCTATTCACAGTGGCAGTTTATACCGCTTATTCAGATAGCCTCAATTTTCGGCGTATGGGGAGTTTCCGCATTGGTCTGCTTCCCTTCCGCATGG
>NZ_CALHGC010000137.1 GCF_938029485.1 uncultured Treponema sp.
GACAGCCCGCAGTCCGTTCGGAGCGGCGTGTCGCAGAAGCCCGCCCGCGAAAGGATGACGACGGCACAAAGTACAATCCCTTTGCAGCGTATTTTAATAAGAAGTAAGACAAAAAAATCCCGACAAAAGAAAGGCTTTCTTTTATCGGGATTAGTTCATTAGAAAACGCATACCCTTTAGGCATTTGAAGGGTATGAATACAATAGCGTCAATACTTTATATAAAAGATACCTTAATAATCAGCCTTTTTTATTTCTTCTTCAGTGGGGCTGGAAACCTTCTGCAGCACTATCTCTTTATCATCACCGTCAAAACGTCCTTTCAATGTCATCTTTTCGCCTTTTTAGGTAAAAAATCAGTAATTACGGCAAAGGGAGTGGTGTACTGAGAAAGCCGATTGATTGGTCGGAATTTTCTCCGAAACACTGGATATACCGTGCATCTGTAGGTCTATTCTCAAGCATTTCAAACGAACCATTTTGTCGCTCGGCATCGTTTATTTGCAATTGATACACAGTCAGTGGCTGTAAATCAGCACTCAGCATAATCAATGAAAAATGTGAACATGCGTTGCTATGAGTAATGTGCAGCATCCATTGTTCATTTTCCAACGTAAACTCAAAGGGTAAAGCGGTTATCACTTGGGGTTCCTGCAGCGAAAAAGATATTTCCGTTTTATTTCCACCCAAATCTGAGGCTGTAAGTGTATACTGCCCTGCGGGGAAAAAGCGGCGGGGATACTTGAACTTATTTGAACCTACCCATTGTGCATTTTTTGAATATATTGTTTCTTGTAAAAAAACAGTATTTTCACGATGGAGCGGCCATTCTAAGCCGGTAGCATCTTCGCGTAATATCAGCTCTTTATAATCGTTTCTCCCGTTATCATCTTCAAATAAAACAAAAGCAGCCAAGTGTTCCGTCAATACACCCTGTTGATTATAGCTGTATATCCGCTGTTTTTTTGCGAGCACAACAGACGGCGCATTAAATGAGCACGCTATCGGCAATAACACCGCTAATAGCAGACATATAAAAGGAAGATGCTTCATTGGATTAGAACATAAAAGAAAGATTGACCACCGTCAAATCCGAAGCGGCTCTGTTCGCACTTGATTCAAAGTGAACGTTTCTGCTTTCACATTGCTCTATCAAGTAAGAAATATAATACATTCCAAGACTGCATATATCCGACCCTTCCGGCAGTGCGCGGTAAAAATCGATGAGAGAATTTTTATTAATATCCGCTTTCTTCATGTCATTTATACTCGCTTTTATAGCTTCCGAAGAGCTTGCTTTTTCTTTGTTATACAGCGATATTTGCATTTTGCCCTGTGTTCCGATTGAGGTGGTACTCCCGCCTCCGATTTTCCACGAAACAAAGACTTTTTCGTCTTTCCGCTTCAGTTCGGCGATAAGTAATTGCCGGACTTTCGGGTCAAAAAGCGCATCTTGAGGATCTTGCCTATTAGCGAATAACTGCTTTGCCTCACTGCGCATATTCATATTTTCCGCGCTTAAAATCAACTCCATCAACACCAGCGAAATATATTCGGCTATTTTGGTTTTATCGATATACTCGGTAAGACTGGTACGGATTGTTCGTACGATGGTATCGAAATTCGGAGCCGATTTAAATTTGGTAATGATAAACCATACAAAAGGGCGGAGATTATTAAGGAATTTTTCGCTTATAAAGAGCTTCATATTTTTATCTGCAGGCGGCAAATCCTCTTTGCTGATAAAGGTATGCAGCGGTGCAAGGATTTCGTTTTTTATTTTATAAATGAGTTCTTCATTTTTCTTTAAAATCGCCGCCAAATATTGTTGGTTGATATGTGTTTTTTCATCGATGATATTTGCAGGATTGAGTCTATTCCATTTTTTGATTACCGGCGAAGCTAAAATTTGCTTGAATATAAACATATCGTACTGCCGGTAAAGAAGAGAAAAAACAATCAATTTTGATAGATCCATAATTTCTTGACGTAAAGAAACCAATTCCGACTGCGAAATTTCAATCTTTGAAATGTAGTTTGCAAGGATGAGGCGTTGAATATTATCAGGCACAAAAGAATCCAACGAAATGCCGTATTCTTCGACGTTTCCCGCCAAAGTAAAACGCAGAAGTTTCTTATTTTGCTTAATAAAGAAAGTTGAACCTTCCTGTGTTAAAACCAACTTAATGGGAAGATTTAATAACCGTTTTTTTTCTGCTGATGCCATACTCGTCATCCTTGTCTTAAAGATGTTACTAAAATTATCGGTAGCCTCATAGGAATCGTTATAAAAACCCTTTTATTTTTAGCGGTCTTCATTAGAGATTAACCAATAGCTTTCTCACTTCGGCTGCAGCGCGATAATTCGGCATTTGCTTAAGCAGCTGCTCAAAAATTGCCTTTGCCTCCGTTTTGTTATCCAAACTAATATACACTTTTCCTAGCTCATAGTAACAGTCCCATATTTGGGGGTTCATTTTGATAAGAGCTTGATAGGTGTCGCGCGCATTTTCTTTTAATCCGGCTGACAGATACACCGCCGCAAGATTTTGACGGGCGCCAATATCTTTCGGCATAATTTTTATTGCATTGTTATAATAATCGATGGCTTTTCCGTATTGTTTTTTTAACCCGTAGAGTTTGCCTAAATTCATATTCACTTCAAAATTGGAAGATTCAGCGCGGTATGCGGCAAGCAGATGCTGTTCTGCCGCCTCGAGATGCCCTGCTTCAAGCTGGATCCGTCCGAGATTGATGCGGGGTTTACTATATGACCCATCGGCTGCAACCGCACGGGTATAATAGTCTTCGGCTTCATGCAGGCGGTTGTTTTTTTCAAGCGCTAATCCGTAAGTATATAAGAAGCGTGCGTCTTTATCGTTGGCAGTCAGCGCTTTTTGTGCGTTTTGTAACGCTTCCCCTGTCTTACCGGATTCCAGCTGTACCGACGCAAGGTTATAATAGGTTACAGGGTCGGTATCTCCAAGCGCCAGCGCTTCTTTAAAATAACGTTCGGCTTGCTTGGAATCCTTTCGTTTCGCATACGCTTGTGCCATCTCTTTTAAGGCGGATGTATTTGACGGTTCCAACGCCAGCGCTTTTTGATAATTGGTTATTGCCTCGGCGTAATTGCGTTTTTTATCCTGCATCCGTGCTATTTCCACCCATGCACGGACATAATCGGGTTTTAACGTCGCAGCTCTCGAAAAAGCCGTAAGGGCGGCATCATTTGCATTCATAATCTTATGCGTCATGCCGAGGTTGAAAAAAGCCGCTTCAAACCGCGGATTCGATTTTACCGCTTGTTCAAAACAGGCGCGTGCTTGCGGATATTTTTTCTGTTCAAAATACTTTCTACCAAGTTCATAATTATACTGAGCATTTTGGGGATCAAGCCGGCGGGCAGCCTCCAATTCCTGTACTGCAGACGCCGCATTGTTTTGGGCGTCCGCTATTTGCGCATATACATAATGAGCTTTTGCGTCACCGTTGTTAGCCGCTATCGATTTTTTAATATAACCGGACGCTTCGTTCAGCGCTTGTGTTTTATTGGCCGGCGAGTTTTTTGAAAGCGCCTGCATGGCATCCGCCATTTCACGGTATTGTTCGGCTGCAAAGGCGGTATCACCTGACGGCATCTGCGCCGCGGCCTTGTTAAAAGCTCTTTGAGCTTCTGCAAAATTACCGCCTGCAGCGGCTTTTTTCCCCTGCTGTACAAGCCCATCCGTTTCGCGTTTTTTAGCCTGTAATTCCGCTTGTGCTTTTTTTGCAGCTTCCGCTTCGGAAGCGCGGACTTGAGCGCCGGCGTTTGTATTCGCCGCTTTTGCGTTATTTGACGTATTAGCTTGGTTCGCCTTATTTGCTGCCGCATTATTTTTTTGCGGTGCAGCGGGCTGTGTTTGCCGCGAAGCCGCCGCGTTTGTTTGCTGTGCGGGCTTCGATTTTGCAGTAGAACCGGCTTGTGCTTGGAGCGCCGATTGTGCACCGGTAATTTTTGCAGCCAAAGCCTGCGATTCGGAGGTGCTCTTTGCGGCAAGCCCTTTCTTGATATACTCGTCGGCTTTTTTCAATGCACCCGCTTTCATCTGCTTATCCGTCGAATTTTCCGCCAAGCCGAACATCGAATCAGCCATCTTGCGGTAAGACTCCTCCGCAAAACTATCATCATCCTTAGGCATGAAGCGGCTTGCCCTATCTAAAGAGAGTGTTGCGTTATTCAGCTGTTTCCGTTGAGCTGCGGCAATTCCCTGCGCTATAAGGGTTTCCACCTGTTTATGCGCAGCTGTTTTCGGGTTTTCCTGCTGTTTACGCTGCGTTCCGGCTTTTGCCTGCGCAAGCCGTTCCTGCTCTTTGCGCTGTTCTTCGGCTTTTTTCTGCGCTGCGGCTTGAGCTGCCTGCTCCTGCTGTTTGCGCTGCGCGTCAGCTCTGGCTTGCGCACGCTGCTCCTGCTCTTTGCGCGTATCGAGTATTTTAGCGTAGAGATTACGCGCGGCGGATCCGTTTTGCGCGGCAAGCGCTTCCTTAATATAGCTTTCAGCTTTATTCAGCGATGTCCGCACATCATTCGGATTGGATAGGTGCTGTGCAAGATTAAGCATCGCATCTGCCATTTCCGTGTATGAATCGCTTGCGAACTGTTTATTGTCCGGCATCAAGGCGGCCGCCTCATCGAAGGATGATACGGCGTTATTCAGTTGCCGTTTGTTTACCGCGTTTTTCCCTTGGCCGATCAGCTCAACGACCTGTCTTCGTTGCCGTTCCGCCCGATCCTCGCTGCGTACGCGATCCTCCGCCTGCTGCTGGGCCAGCAGCGACTGTTGCCGCTTTGCTTCGGACGCCTTTTGATGTTCCGCTATAATAGCGCTGTAGAGTTCGCGGGCATCCGTATTGTTGCGGGCCGCAAGCGATTTCCTTATATACCGTTCGGCTTCATCCCGAGATTTTTGAGCGGTCTGAGCATCGGATGTTGTTTTCGATAATAAAAAGAGGGAGGAAGCAATATCGTGATACGATGCAGCTTCAAAGTCCTTATCATCAGGCATTGCTTCGTCCGCACGTTCAAAAGCGGCAAGCGCATTGTCCAGCTGATTTTTTTGAGCGGCGCTTTTTCCTTGCACAATATAGTTGCGTACCGTATCGTAATCTTCTTCGAGTTTTTGATTTCCTGTTGTCCGCGCCGTCTCCCGCTCTTGTGCACCGCGGTTAAGCGCAAGCGCATCATTGCCGAATACACCTGGATAGATATTTTCCGTTCCATCCGTTCGGTTATCCGATAAATTTTGCCGATTTTGTATACCGCTTCCATCTTGGGCGCCGTATTGTTTCGCAAGGCTTTCATTTGCGGCTTGCGCAGCTAAAAGCCGTTCCTGTTGCTCGGGGGTTAGATCACTGCCGTCATTTTCTACGTTGAAAGCGCCGTCATTGCCTAAAATATCGGACGATCGTCCCAACCCCGTCCCAAACGCGCCGCCGTCCTGCCCGGTTCGCGAAACCGGCGTATTATCCATCTCTTTTCCGCCGAAAACCAAAGAATATCCGCCCCAAATTAAAAGACACAGTACGACACCTGCTGCCGTTCCGATTAAATATTTGTGTAAATCATTCAAGATTGTAGTCCTCCGAATAGTCAAGCGTTTCATCCGAACCGGCAGAAAGCGAAGAAGCATTATCTACCGACTGTAAATTGGCGTTTATTTCATCTTGCAGCTTTTTATACCGCGCTTCTGCAGTGCGCCGTTCGGCTTCTTCCGCCAATTTCTGCGCTTCTTCTTGCATACGAACCATTTCCGCTTCACGTTGTTCCGATTCCAAAAGCGATATCATACGCTGAATGACCTGTCTTTGGGAAGCGGCAGGTTCAAGGTTTAAATAGAATTTATAATCTTCCAGCGCTTGAGGATAATTTTCCAGTTTAATATAGGTATTTGCCCTATTCAATACTGCCGGCGGATATGCACGGCGTACAGACAACGCTGCGGTATACGCCTCTTCCGCCTCTGTAAACCGACTTTGTAAAAAGTAGACATTCCCCAAATTATAGGAGTAGAGATATGACCCCGACGTATCTTTACTTTTGCCTGCCAACAATTGCTGTTCCGCTTCCGCATATTTACCGAGGCTGATATAGCATATACCTAAATACAGATTGATTTTAGGATCGTTTTGTCCTTCGGATGACGCCTGATAAAAAAGCGGTAACGCTTTATCCGGTTGATTTTTCAGCAGAAAATTTTTCCCTTGTGTTAAGGCATCGTCCGCAAAACCTGATACAACGGATACTAACAGATAAATAATAATCGGAATTAATTGCCGAACCGATACTATACGGCAAATACGCTTCATTGACATTACCTCTCAAAAATTATACCATAAATTTATGTCTTTGTACCTTATTAGTTTCATTAGCGTACTTTCTTTTTTTATTCTATTACTGGCCTTTTTCTTAATACGTTCGATTATTTCACCGAAAAAAGCCGCTTCAATAGAAAAATATATCAATGCCGGCAAGTATGCAACAGCAATTAAACGGGCAAAAGCTATTATAGCAAAAAACCCGCGTGATACAAAAGCCCATTATCTTCTCGGAAAAGCGTATTTGGCTGACGGACGTGCGGAACTTGCATTGATGGAGTTTAAAACCATCAGCAAGGCAACTTTTGAATCTAAAGCCCAAGAAAAAGAATTTAGAAATTTGACGGCACAGCTGTATGAACGCTTTCAGCAGCATACCGAAGCGCTCGCCGAATATGCATTACTGATAAAACTCGATCCTCAAAATGCGGAATATCATTACGCGATCGGACAGCTTTTTGAACAACTCAATAAAACGGAACAGGCTATCTTTCATTATCGGCAGGCGATTAATCTTAATTCCAAATATGCTGCCGCACATGCAGCGCTCGGCCTGCTCCTGTTCCGCAATAAGATGATGGGCGAAGCAAAACAGGAAATTACAACCGCGCTCAAACTTGAACCCGATAATACGACTGCGCTTTACTATCAGGGGCGGCTCCTTCGCGAAACAAAAGAATATGCACCGGCGTTGGCTGCATTTGAAAAAGCCGCCCGTAATGCGGATTTGCGACAAAAGTGTTTTACCGAACGAGGATTGTGCTATTTCGATGCAAACAGCCTTGAAAAAGCCGCCTTTGAATTCGACCGGGCGCTCAAGCTCACCACTGCAAAAAATTCAAATCCCGACACCTTACGTCTCCGCTATGCCGCCGCTGCATGCTATGAAAAAATGCGGGATCTCGACCGAGCCATCGAACAATGGGAAGCTATTCACACCACAACGCCGGGGTACAAAGATGTTGCGGATAAACTTAATCAATACCGTGATCTCCGCTCAAATGATTACATGAAAGAATATCTCACCGTCGGTGCGGAATCGTTCCTTAAACTCTGTAAAGCGGTAACCGAACAGGCATTCGCACTTTCCGTCCAGTCTCAAAAAGAAATAAAACAGGGCTGCGCCATTATCGCCTTGGAAGATAACTCCGAAAAATGGATGAATGTACGCAAGCAGCCTAAACTCTTTATCTATTCGCGGGATAGCGACATTATCGGCGATTCGTTTTTGCGCTCGCTGCATGAGCAGATGAAAAGTCAAGGGCTGGTGAGGGTTGTCGTCATTACCGCAAGCGGTTTTTCACGGTCTGCATTAAGCTTTGCAGAAAATCGGCCGTTTGAATTAATCGATAAGGTCAAACTGGAGTCAATGCTAAAAAAAATAAAAGGCATATAGCATGAAGATCCTTTGCGTTTCCGACCAAATCGATCCGCTTATTTACAGCGTCAATATCAAAGAGCGGTATCAAGATGTCGATCTTGTGATTTCGGCCGGCGATTTACCGATGGAGTATTTGGAATTTATCGTGTCATCGTTGAATAAGCCGCTCTTCTTTGTATTCGGAAACCATAATCTAAGCGCATTGCCGTATTATCATAAAAACCTAAGAACACATTCTTCTTTGCAATCCATTGCGGAGAACCGGACTGAAGGGTACGGTTCCACCTATCTCGGCTTTACCACTCGTCGAGAAGGAGGTTTGCTGTTTGCGGGTGTTTCGGGATGTATCCGATACAACAGCGATATCGGACAATACACGGAACGGCAAATGAAGATGCAGCTGCTCGCGATGGTGCCGCGCCTTATTTACAACAAGTTGCGGTACGGGCGGTATTTAGATGTTTTTGTCGCTCATGCGACGCCCTTCGGCATCCATGACCGCCCCGATCCGTGCCATACCGGTTTTAAATGCTTTTTATGGTTTATAAAGAAGTTTAAACCGCGTTATTTTTTGCATGGACATATCCACCTTTACGACCTACAGGCGCCGCGGGTAACCGTCTACGAAAACACAACGGTTATCAATGTATTCAGCAATTACCTTTTAGAATTCGACACTGCGCAATCTGCAAAACCGTCAAATTGATAGCGGTCTAACAGCTTTTATTCTTCATGTTGGAAATCTGAATATATATGTATAAAACTATATGTATAAAACGATACAAGGAGTATTTTGATGATAGATAACGAAACCGTGCTTTCTCGTAAAAAGCTCTTTAACGAAACGGGCGACATCGAAGTCCATCTGCGGAAGATGATAGGCGGGAACACCACCAACCTCAACGACTTTAACAATATGAAGTATACATGGGCAAGCGAGTGGTACCGGCAGGCGATGAATAACTTCTGGATACCGGAAGAAATCAACATGAACACCGATGTGCAGGATTACCGTAAACTCAGCCCCGCGGAAAAAACCGCTTATGATAAAATTTTGTCGTTTCTTATCTTTTTGGACAGTATCCAGACGGCAAACCTGCCGAATGTCGGGCAGTATATCACCGCAAACGAGGTGAATCTTTGTCTCACCATTCAGGCGTTTCAGGAAGCGGTACATTCTCAGAGCTACAGCTACATGCTTGACACCATCTGCTCCCCCGACGAGCGGACGGCAATCCTCTATCAATGGAAGGATGATGAACATCTCTTAAAACGGAACAAGTTTATCGGCGACTTATACAATGAATTTCAGGATGATAAAAGTGCGCTTGCCTTACTCAAGGTTGCCGTTGCCAACTATATTCTGGAAGGGGTGTATTTTTATTCGGGCTTTATGTTTTTCTATAACCTCGGACGGAACAACAAGATGCCCGGTTCCGTGCAGGAAATCCGCTACATCAACCGCGACGAAAACACGCACCTGTGGCTGTTCCGCTCGATTATCCATGAACTGCAAAAAGAAGAGCCGCAGCTGTTCACGCCGGAAAACAACGAGCTGTTCCGCAGTATGATCCGCGAAGGCTGCGAGCAGGAAATTGCGTGGGGGCATTACGTTATCGGAGACGATATTCCGGGCCTTACACGGGGCATGGTAACCGACTACATTCAGTACCTCGGCAACCTCCGCTGCGAAAACCTCGGCTTTGACCCATTGTACGAAGGGCACCGTGAAGAACCCGCCTCGATGAGCTGGGTAAGCCAGTACAGTAATGCGAATTTGATTAAAACGGATTTTTTTGAGGCAAAATCTACCGCCTATGCAAAATCATCGGCGCTCAAGGATGATCTTTAGGAGTTCCCTCACTTATGAGGATGCAGTATGGGTACTGCTTGGAGAAATAGAGTCTATCTTGCAAAGCGCTATCAATAAGGGTATATTTACCTCATAGGAGAAGAAGAATGAAAAAAATCGTGTTCGGTGAACAAAAAATATCTATTGAAGATATGGAATTGATAGCAAAAAAGGTATGCGAAATTGATTTAAATAGAACACCCGAATTTATACAAAAGATAAATGCGGGAGCTGATTTTTTGGATAGTATGATTGCCGAACACGGCGCTGTTTACGGAGTAACAACCGGTTACGGAGATTCTTGCACTAAGACGGTTCCCGCTGACAGTTATTATGTACTGCCGGTAAATCTTTCCCGCTTCCACGGCTGCGGCTTAGGAGATTACTTTGATGCTGAAACGACCCGCGCCATTATGGCGGTGCGACTAGTGTCGCTCGTGCAGGCTTGTTCGGGTGTCAGCTTTAATCTGGTAGAAGCGCTCTTCAATCTTTTAAAGCATGATATTTTACCGCGTATTCCGCAGGAAGGAAGCGTCGGCGCAAGCGGCGATTTAACGCCGTTGTCTTATATCGTTGCCGCATTAATCGGAGAGCGGGATGTAGTGTTAAACGGTACGGTTATGCCTGCTGCGGATGCGCTGCACCGTTGCGGGTTAAAAGCAATTACGCTGCGCCCCAAAGAAGCCCTTGCCATTATGAACGGAACCGCTGCAATGACCGGTGTTGCGTGTTTGGCGTTTTGCCGTGCAAAATATCTTGCAGACTTATCCTGTAGACTTACCGCGATGGTTTCGATTGCGATGAAAGGCAATGAATATCATTTTGATCCGCGCTTATTTGCGATGAAGCCCCACCCCGGACAAAGCCATGCGGCGGATTTGGTGCGGAAAAATTTTTCATCGAAGGTTCAAGGTTCCGTTATCCCTGAAAAAATACAAGACAATTACAGCATACGCTGCGCTCCGCACATTATCGGTGTTTTTTATGACTTTGAACCGACTCTCCGTTCATTTATAGAAACGGAGCTGAACAGCGCAAACGATAACCCATTGGTATCCCCCGAATATCAGTCGGTGTTTCACGGCGGTCATTTTTACGGCGGTCATATTGCCTTCGCAATGGACAGCTTAAAAAACATCGTAGCAAATTTCGCCGATTTAGCGGATAGACAGCTCGCCCTGTTAGTTGATGAAAAAATGAACAAGGGTTTGCCGCCGAATCTTTCCGGTTCCGATTCTTCCTATTCATATAACCACGGACTAAAGGCGGTACAAATCGGCGCTTCCGCATGGACTGCAGAAGCATTGAAAAACACGATGCCTGCAAGCGTATTTTCGCGCTCAACGGAATGTCATAACCAAGACAAGGTGAGCATGGGTACGATAGCCGCACGCGACTGCACCCGTGTTATCGTATTAACGACACAAGTGTTAAGCGCTCTTATGATCGCCTGCTATCAGGCAATTCAAATTCGGAAAAAGAACGGGTTAGACCGGAGCAAGACGGAAAACATAGAAGACCTGCTGGCGCAAATAGCCGAAAAATTTGACTTCTTAGTTGACGACCGTCCGTTGGAAAAAGATTTGCGCACGATAATAGCTGCAATCGATGCAAAATATTGGAAAGTATAACTCCGACTGCTGAATTTTAAGGGGCATCTAAAGAAACCTATGGATACTATTTATTTTTCGTCCGATTGTTATGTTACCGCTCAGTTTTACGATGTCGATGTTATGCAGGTAGTGTATCACGGCAACTATACAAGATATATGGAAGATGCCCGCTCTTTATTGCTGGATGCATTAGGCTACGGTTATTTTGATATGCAGGCGGACGGTTTGGTATGGCCGGTTGTAAAACTCGAAATAAAATATATCAAACCGATTTTGCTTAAACAACGTGTCCGAATACGTACAAGTTTAATTGAATATGAAAACCGGATCGGTATTTCGTATCTTTTTTATGATGAGCATGATACGCTGTTGTGTAAGGCCAAAACATATCAGATGGCGGTTTCCATCGAAACAAAGCAATCCTGTTTTTCAAGCAAAACATTCATTGATAAGGTCGAAGCTCTATGCAAAAAAAATTCAAACGCATAATATATGCCGGTACGCTACTTCTGTTTATAGTATTATCTTCGGCAGCTCAAACGATTGATAATTTGGTAACGGTAAAGGGTTCGTACAAACAAAAAAATTACATTGCTAAAACAAAAAAAACGATAGAATCATCGGGAGCCTTTGTTTTATCCCGGGCGCACGGTATTATATGGTATACCGAAAAGCCTCAAAAATCGGTTACCGTTATGACCGAACAAAAAGTTCTGCAAGTATTTCCCAACGGTACGGAAAAAGAGCTGGGCAATTCCGGTAATCCTATTTTCAGTTCGGTCGCGCTGCTTACCAAATCTCTGTTTACCCAAGATACTGCGGTAATAGAGCAGCATTTAAATATGCGGCAATACAAAAACGGTTTATTGGAATATGTTCCGAAAGATAATACGATTGCTTCCGTAATAAAAAAGATTGAGTTAGTGAACGCCGATAACGGGTACATCAGCTCCGTTGTTATTACATACAGCAACGGTGATACAACCGAATATATACTGTCCGTGTCATCTTTTAATGACGCACTAACACAGAATGAAACAGCTTACTTTGAAAAATAAAATCCCGCTCCTTTTTTGGATTGTCCTGCATATCGGAGCCGCAATCCTTTTTTGGGTGTCCCCGCACGGAACAATCGAAACCGATCTGATTTCGATTGTTCCGAAAATTTCGCAAGACCGCTCGTTTGAAAAACCGCTGAAACATTTTTTCTCCCTTTCGTCAAATACTATTAATCTCTTTGTTGAAGCCGAAAACTTCGATACGGCAAAAAAAGCGGCCTATCAACTTGAACAAAAAATATATGAACTATCGGATCAAGTACAGGTACAGTTGGAAGTCGGCGGGGGTGATTATAATGCTTTGCTGGAATTTTTTGACAACAATAAATATGCGCTTTTATCCGATCGTATTGCACGGCAATTATCGCAAGGGAAGGCAACAGATGTTGCGGATGAAGCCGTTGCAAATATATATTCTCCGTTTTTCATCTCTCTGTTCACCAATGTAGAAACCGATCCGTTTTTACTTGTAAATGGTAAAGTAGAAGATCTATTGGAAGCGCTTACGGTCAATTTACCGACGTTACAAATGCAGGACAATCTTTTGTATACGACTGTCGAAGGTAAAAGCAATATTTTTATTACGATGGATTTACCGGTTGAATTTTCTACTGCGGACGGACGCTTCCAATTTATGCGGCAGTTTTTAGCCTCTGTTGATGAATTGTCCGATACATCTGATGTGTCGATATATATGTCGGGGGTACCCGTTCACAGTTTTTACAGTCAAAAAAGCGCCCAGCTGCAAATCAGTATTATTTCGACAATATCGATTATCGCGACCTTTTTCTTTTTTCTCTTTACCTATAAAAGCATCGCTGTCTTTATCGTCTGCATGGGCACGCTTGCTCTTTCAACAGGACTCGCTTATTGTATAACTTCGATCCTTTTCCCTTCCATTCATATTTTCTCGTTTGTGTTCGGCACCAGCGTTATCGGTGTTACGATGGATTATTCCATTCATTATATTACCCACTGGTATTTTGAACACGGCAGAATAAACGTTATAAAGAAAATCTTTACCAGCTTATTCTTGGGACTTTTAACCACCGTCATTAGCTATGTTGCACTATCTTTTTCGAGTATTGCGCTGCTGCAGCAATTATCCGTGTTTTCCATAACGGGAGTTACCGGCAGCTTTTTAACGGTTGTCATTGTATTCCCGTATATCTTCAAAAAAACACCTAAAAACACCCATCTCTCCGTGCTGCATTTGAGCGAATCATATCTGCAATCTTATAGTTCTTTTTTTACAAATAAGCGGAGAGTTGTTTTTTTCGGTGCGATCATATTGATAGGATTGTCCGTATGGGGCATAACAAAAATACGGACTGATTTTTCAGCGGCCGGTTTATATAGTATTCCGGATAATCTAATTGTTCAAGAAATAGCGGTCAATAAGCGCATGGGGAATATGTCCAATACCGATTTAATTATTCTCAAAGGAGATAGTATTGATTCGTTAGTAGAAAAAGAAGAATTACTTGAGCCGCTATTAAAAAATGAGCAGTATCTTGCGTTATCAAAATTTTTACCATCGATAAAAAAACAACGGGAAAATATACTGCTGGCAAAAAAAGAATTGCTTCCGCTTTTGGAACAGGCAGCAGCGCTTGATCTTGATCGGCAAACTTTCTTACATATCCGCAAAGATATTGAGCAATCGGATGAACGTTTTGTCGGGATGGAACAGTTACTGCAATACTCTGCGTTGTCAAGTTTGCAAAAGCTGATTTTTAAAAATGACGGACACTATTTTTCGGTTATTATTTTACAAAAAGGGTTGAATGCACAAACAAGAAAAGACATAGAGGCGGCAGATCCCGGTATTAAAGTATTTTCCGTTCTGCCTGCAATAAACACAGCATTGGAAAAAACCGCATACGAAGCCATGCTGTTTAACCTCGGCGCCTATTTAGTTATCTTTTTAGTTATTCTTATTTTCTTGTATAAGAAACAAGCGTTCGCGATTATTGCAATACAAATTTTCTGTTTGCTTCTTAATTTAGGTATACACGGATTATTTGGCATTCCGGTAAATATTTTCTCTATTCTGGCGCTCATTTTGTCGTTAGGAATCTCGATAGACTTTTTTATCTTTTTCTCGCACAATGCAGAGATAAAAGGGGTTACATTCATTGCTGTTTTTCTTTCGATGTTGACCACTATTTTATCGTTCGGAACCCTTTCGTTCAGCAGCTTTATTCCCGTGCGTTCGTTTGCGCTTTCTCTTTTTATCGGCATTGTGTGCGCATTTCTCTTTGCTCCCATCATTATGCTCTTTGGGCAGGATAGGCAAAAAGCGGCTCTGCAGTAATGCGTGTGTGCGGCTCCGCAGCATAGCTCCACACAAATTCAATATCCGTATCGAGCCACGCAATGATAATGCTCGCTACAAGGTGAGAAGTCTGTTGCGCTGAAACCTTTGTAAGATAAAAAGAGAAAATACTGTGCGGATAGGCTGTAACAACCGTTGCAGGTGATGCTAACGGATTAATGCATACCGCATCTTTTATGGAAAAAATACTGCCGCCGCGTAATTTTATATCGGCCTCTTTTATTGTCCACAGCAAGAAAAAATCTTTTTCGACCGCCTTTGATTGTGCAAGCCACTGTTGCTCCGTTTCCGTAAACGCATATTCGGCAATCGATTGAAAGTGTTTGGGGCGGCATTGTTCAATATCAACCGCAATATTTTTTTCCGCCATCACGGTGATACAAGATTTTTTTGTATGCGATCCGCTGAAAAAAAGCGTCTCCGTGTGCGCAAAATACGGACGCCCGTTTTTTGTCCTTAGGATGGTATAGTCGGGATGTTCATTAAAATAGCGTTGTTTCATTTCAAGCGCAGTTTGCTCAATGCTACTGTACGGGGAACAAGCAGAACCGGCAAAACTTGACAAGCCCGCTATTTCTATATACACTTTCACTATGAAATTGTATACTGTCGAATCGGAAAAGGCAAGCACAGCGTATGCAGTCGATCTTACTTGATGTAGGGCTTATTAATTGCATGGCGCACACGAAAGCAGATTTTTATAATGCTTATTTTGTTGAGCAAAAATCCGGTTTGCGGTCGTGTTCAAAACTTGATTCGGTCTTTTCTTTAGGACTTATCCCTGCCGATTGGTATGTACACGAAGCATTACCTCACCCGTATAATAATCGTATCAATAAACTTGCACTATGCGCCTGCCGCCAAATTGAACCGTTGGTACATCAGGCAAAACGGAAATACGGAGCAGACCGCATCGGGATTGTAGTCGGCACAACCGATAACGGCAGCGAAGAAACCAATAAGTTCCTTTCGGGTCTCATGAATAATTCGACGGAAGAAAAGGCCGGAGCAGGTACTTACCGGTTGAATATGCAATGCCTCAGCCTGTGTGCCGAATATCTTTCGAATTTCTTCGGTATTACCGGATTTAACAGCACAATATCTACGGCTTGTACTTCAAGCGCTCATGCGATCAGCCGCGCTGATGAGCTTTTAAAAAGCGGTATATGCGATGTGGTTATTGCAGGTGGAGTTGATATTGTCAGTGATGTGGTACTCGCCGGTTTTTCATCGCTGGAAGCGGTAGATACAAATACGACAATACCTTTTTCAAAGAACCGGCGCGGCATTAATTTGGGCGAAGGGGCCGCTTTTTTTGTCATGGCAAAGGAAAATTTTACCGGTACAAAAGGTACTATCCTTTTAAAAGGCGCTTCGGATAATGCCGATGCTTTTCACATGACAAGTCCCGATGTCGCCGGAACGGCAGCGGCAGTATGCATACAAACCGCTTTGCAGCGAGCTCATTTATCCGTTGCCGATATCGATTACATCAATTTGCACGGAACCGGAACCGAATTAAATGATCAGATGGAATCCCGTGCAGTTAATTTAATCGGCGGAAGCGCTATTCCTTGCAGCTCCTTAAAAACAGCGCTTGGTCATACACTCGGCGCTGCCGGAGCAATGGAACTTGCCGTGTGCTTTATCACATTATCGGAATTGAACACGCAGTCGCTGCTTCCGCCTCATTTTTATGACGGCATATATGATCCCGAATTACCGCCTATCCGGTTAGTAACCGGCAAAACTACTGCTGAACGCTTAAA
>NZ_CALHGC010000138.1 GCF_938029485.1 uncultured Treponema sp.
GTTCCATAGCTAATGGTACATTATAATGTACTAAAGATCAAGATGATGACATTCGTTATTTCCCAGACATCTTTACTGCAGTTCTGTCCGAGCCTTGGACGGTGAGCGTATACACATCCTGATACGCGGCTCCGCTTGTTTTTAATAAGTCAACCGCTTTTTCAGCATCTTCACGGTTGACCCGCAGCGCCATCCCGCAGCCTTCTGAGATTTCCGGAGGGAGCGGGATCAGGCGGGCGCCGGAGAGACCGGTCACTGCCATTTCCGCTGCGATTGCCTGATGAGTACTATCAAATGAAATAACGCAAAATACTTCGTTCTGCATAGCTTAGGGCTTTACGACCTTATTGGTACGCATAATTTCCGTAATACGGTACATATTGGTAGCCGAACCGACTTGCAGTTTCTCTTTTAAGCCGTAGAAATCCAAACACAGCCCGCACGCAAGCACTTCCGTCCCCTTTTCCTGCAAGGTTTTTAAATCATTGACGGTTTTTTCGTTCTCGGTTGCAAGGCGGACACCGGAGTTATACATCACCACCATTTTAGGAATGCGATCCTGTTCGGTCAGCGCATACACAAAGTTCTCCAACAGCTTTGTGCCGAAGCCTTCATCACCGGTGCCCATCTTATCAGAATTGATCACCACAACATATTCGTCAGCGCCTTGTTCCAGTACGCTTGTGTCGTTCAAAATAGCACAAGCCTCGCAGCCTTGAAAGTCATAGAGTACGGTATATTCCGCATCGTTCAGCTTGGTAACGCTTGCTTTGATATTCAGCTGTCCTGCCATCTTGGTCAGGTTCTGAGTCGCAATTTCGTTATCCACCCGTATCAGGATGTTTTCTCCTGCGGTGTTTTCGCGCAATACTTTTTTCGTCATAATGACGGGAATGGGACACACTTTGCCCATCGCATTTACTTCAATCATCATTTCTCTCCATATATTATCTCACCACAATCGGATAATCCGTATGAGGTTTTATACATCACATTCTTCAGGTTTGCTGTTAGGAGCTTTTTGTAAAACAGCTAAAAACTTTTCTCGCGATCCGTTTTTTGCCCGTTGCTCAATATACTGTTCTGTTTGTAGTGCCGATAATTTTTCTCCTATTGCAGCGGCAATAAATTGATTTATTGAAATGTTATCGATTTTAGCAACTTCTTTTATCATTGTGTGATATGAATCCGGGATTCTAATACTCAATGTGCTCATTTTTGACCTCCATTTAATATATCCATAAATTCCCGCGGTGTTAGCGCAACGATTCCTAAATGTTCCGCTTCTTTGAAATCTTTTTTATTAAATGTTATTATCACCTCACTGTTTGAATGAATCGCAAGCTCCAAAATATGATCATCAAAGCCATCTCTTAAATATGGCCGCCACAAATAGAATAGTTTTATATGCTTTCCAATCTGACATAGATAATTTAAAAAATCATTAATATCAGCATCGGAATAGTATGCTCTATCTAAGTGTTTTTTCAAAACTGCTTCATATTCTAAAATAAGCGGAACTGAAATAGCAAAATCAAATCTACCGGTACCGATTTCTTGTAATAACTGATTTGACTTTCCATTTATACTTTTTAATGCCGATAGTATAACATTTGTATCTATAACGACTATTGGAATATCCATAATTGGTATTATATATGATACTAATTATTTGTCAATGTTAATCTTGTAAGCATTTTCCTCCATAAATATTAAGTAACCATTATCTCACCACAATCGGATAATCTGCGCGCGGTTCGATGGCGCCGATTGGGAATAAACTGATACCTGCCTCGGCAAAGGCTGGTCTGATTTTTTCCGCTTCGGCAGGGCTGACGGCAAAAAGTAAACCGCCTGAGGTTTGCGGGTCAAAGATAATTTCTTCAAGTGCAAAATCTTTTATGCCGAATTGGATTTTTCCTTGGGCAAAGTTCCGGTTCCGCTGTCCGCCGGCGGTAAGCAAAAATTCACCGGCTGCTTGATACGCTGCCTCGATATAGGGAATACGGTTTGCGTCAAGGCGGGCGGTAAAATCCGTGCCGGTCATTTCCGAAAGGTGTCCGCTCAAGCCGAAACCGGTTACATCCGTGCAGGCATGAACGGTAAAGTTCCGGAGAACCTCGGCTGCGTATTTATTGAGGTAGGTCATTGAGGCAGCGGCTTCGTCAAAGGCGGAACGGGGAACTTCTCCTGCGCTGTAGGCGGTGGTGATAATCCCGATCCCCAGTTTTTTAGTTAAAAATAACACATCTCCCGCCTGCGGGGTGTTGTTTCGCCAAATGCGCTCAGGGTGTATCGTTCCCATCACGGAAAGTCCGTATTTTATTTTGGGGTCGTGAATGGAGTGTCCGCCTACCAGCGCAGCGCCTGCTTCTTTTACCTTTTCCGCTCCGCCGGTTAAAATGCTTTGCAGCGCCGCGTATGCATTATCGCGGGTTGCTTCCTCAGGATAGCAGACAATGTTCATTGCGCATACCGGCTCTCCGCCCATCGCGTACACATCGCTGAGGGCATTTGCCGCTGCAATCTGTCCGAAAAGGGTAGGATCGGTTACCATCGGCGGGAAAAAATCAAGGGTTTGGATGACTGCTATATCGGGTGTCAGCTGAATAACAGCCGCATCATCGGAGCTGTCAAAGCCGACCAATAAACCCTCGTACGAAGTTTTAGGGAGCGTTTTCAGCAAAGCGCTTAGTACCCCTGCGCCGATTTTTGCATTGCATCCGCCGCAGACAAAAAGCTCATCGCTCCGGTCGCTTGCGGATTTATTATAATTTTCCATTGATTTATTATAATATATGGGGATGCTTTTTACAAGCAAATGGCCGCCTATACCAAGGTAAACGCATCAGGCCGTTTTTAGTAACCTCGCAGAATCATTGGGGCTGATTTTTATGAAGCGAATATTTCAAAAGGATTTTAGTTCTCCAACACCACGAGTCCATCAAGCAGCTCATTGGGATTTTCCGCTTTGTTGGGAAAGTTTTGCTGCAAAATTCTACCGCACTCCTGCACGGCGGAGATAAAGGCTTGAGCGGCGCTTCGGTCTTTTAGCCCCTCGGTCATAATTTTGCAAATACCGTCCCATTCGTTTTGCGCTACTTTTTCAGCAATTCCAGAATCGGCGATCACGAATACTTTCCGCTCCAATACGGAAACAAAAATGAGAACGCCGGAATGCTCTGACGTTTTATATACGCCGCTTTCGACAAAATGCTGCAATGCACGGGCATAGACACGGCGGTTTTTCAGCGTATCAGGAATAATCAGCCGGTCGACTGCAGGGATATTTACTAAAAAATAAACGATAAGCACGACGGCAGCCGCACCGCCCCCGATAACCGCCGTCAGCTGTGCAGGCGACGGGAACCAAACGGTACGTTCCAAAAGGTTCCAGATAGGGGCTGAGCATAAAAACAAGATGAAAAAAGCGGTAAATGCCGCACAAAACGCAATGAATAACTCTACAAAGGCATACGAATCACTTTGGTATACAACCGCAAGGGCAATTTCTCCCGTTGTTTTTTTCTCAGCCTCAGCAATCGTCCCGGTAATTTCTCTCATTTGAGCGGGAGAAATATTCATCAGTTTTAACAGCTTGTCTTTTTTCATCATGTTTCTTCCTTAACCGGTTATCACTTAAAATTCAACTTTAGGTGCCGTCGCAGCCTGTTCGTCAGCCTTAAAATACGCTTTTTCTCTAAAGCCGAACATATTGGCAAGGAATGCTTGCGGGAACCGTCTGACCAGCATATTGTACGCCTGCACCGCTTCATTAAAGCGCTTCCGCTCCACGGCAATGCGGTTTTCGGTTCCTTCAAGCTGGCTCTGCAAGTCGCGGAAGTTTTCATTTGCTTTTAATTCCGGATAATTTTCCGCCACGGCAAGCAACCGCTGCAGTGCACCGCTTAAATCGCTCTGCATCTTTTGAAACTTTTCAAACGATTCGGGATCATTTAAAACCTCGTCCGAAACATTGATAACGCCGCCCGCTCTGGAACGCATTTCCGCAATTTCGGTAAAGACTTTTTCCTCATGGCTTGCATAACCTTTTACGGTGTTGACAAGGTTGGGAATTAAATCGAAACGGCGCTGATATACGTTTTCCACCTGACTCCAAGCCGCTTTAACGTTTTCATCTGCCGCTACCATCGAATTATACGAACGGGTAACACAACCGTACAGTGAAAAAATAATCAGCACAATAATGCCGAGAACGATAAGTCCTGTTTTTAATCCTTTGCTCATAAGTGGATGCTCCTATCGCAAGTTAAATGTAACGAGAGCCTCTAAAAACTGTTACGCAATTCGCTTTAGCGGATATGATAAATCATTTCCTTACAGAAAAAGCCGATAGGCTTTCAGTTTTTGGACAGCCCCGTTTTCTCAACCATTCTTTGGCATACTGATGTATGCCGAACGGAATGTAAAGTATAGAGCATTTGGCGAAAAGAAACAACGTGTGCCGCCTATGCAGCTCCTACTTGTAAAACGGCTGTAAAACCCGTATAGTATTTGTCTGCAAGTATTCTGTAAGGAACAGATGGGGGGAGTATATGGATAAATATGTATGTGATTTATGCGGGTATGAGTATAATCCTGAAACAGGCGATCCTGAAGGTAATATCAAGCCGGGTACTCGATTTGAAGATATTCCCGATACATGGGTATGTCCGCTCTGCGGCGTTTCGAAGGACGGATTCAAAAAGGTTTAAACAAGGAACGTAAAATAAAAGCCGTACCAATAGTACGGCTTTTATTTACTCAAGTTTGCTCAAGCGCAAACTTGTATATCATCTGCACGTTCTCACTTCGTTGCGAACGTGCGTAAAAAGTCAATCGAAAGTTGATACTTTCTTCTTGACTTTTTATGGGAGTAATATATGACAAAAAATGATTTTATCAGTGCAATCGGATATGATGGTGCCGCTGCGGTTGTCGATAAAGAACGGCGCACTAAAAACGGTAATAAGACTTTAGTGCAATTGCTTGAGACAGGCGCTTTCCGCAGCGCAGCAGCTTTTGCAGCCTACGATGATTCTCAAGAGGAGCTGCAAACTGTTACGGACTATTATAACAAGTTAGCCCATGCGGATTATACCACGGACAATATCTTGCGGGTATTCGGAATCTCCAAAACCGACAGCAAAAAAGTAATCCTTCTATAAAAGGAGTTATATAATGCCGTATCCTTTTAGCGATATTGAAAAAAAATGGCAAAAATATTGGAAAGATCATAAAACGTTTAAAGTAACCGAGGATGAAAATTATCCGCCTGAAAGACGGGCGTATGTATTGGATATGTTTCCGTATCCGTCGGGAGCGGGCCTGCACGTCGGGCATCCTGAAGGATATACGGCAACCGATATTTATTGCCGGTATCTCCGCATGAACGGATATGCGGTGCTGCATCCGATGGGGTTTGACTCCTTCGGCTTACCGGCGGAAAATTACGCCATTAAGACCGGTACTCACCCGCGTATTACGACAAAAGAAAATATCGATACCTTTCGGAGGCAAATACAGGCGTTCGGTTTTTCCTACGACTGGGATCGCGAGCTTGCAACTTCGGATGTGGACTATTACCGCTGGACACAGTGGATATTTTTACAGCTGTATAAAAAAGGTTTAGCCTACGAAACGGAAGCACCGATTAACTGGTGCCCGAGCTGTTTGACCGGTCTTGCGAATGAGGAAGTGAAAGAAGGCTGCTGCGAACGGTGCGGCACACAGGTTGTCCGCAAGAATGTCCGGCAGTGGATGCTCAAGATTACTGCGTATGCGGAGCGGCTCCTTGAGGACTTGGAAGAGCTGGATTGGCCTCAGTCCGTTAAGATGATGCAGCGGAATTGGATCGGCAAAAGCACCGGAGCGGAAATAGACTTTCACCTCGCCGCTCCGCATGAAAACGAGAAGATCACCGTGTATACCACCCGGCCGGACACTATTTTCGGGGCGACCTACCTCGTGCTTGCTCCGGAGCACCCGCTCGTCATGCGCATTGCCAGCGGGGAGCAAAAAGACGCCGTACAGCGTTATATCGAGGAGACGGCAAAGAAAACCGACCTTGAGCGGACTGAACTTTCCAAGAAAAAAAGCGGCGTCTTTACCGGCGCTTATGCAGTAAACCCGCTGACAAAAGAAAATATTCCGATTTGGATCTCCGATTATATTTTGGTTTCTTACGGAACCGGCGCCATTATGGCGGTTCCGGCGCATGACGAGCGCGACTGGGAGTTTGCGCAACTCTTTTCGTTGCCGGTTATTCAGACGGTTGCCTCCGAAGCGGAATGGAAAGAAAAGGGTGCGGCGGGCGATTATCGTGCTACCCCTACGGAATGCACCGTTGCCGACGGCTATGCGGTAAATTCGGGCGAATTTACCGGATTACCGACGCGGGAAGCTATAGAGCGTGTTACCGACTACGCCGCTGCCAACGGCTTCGGAAAAAAGGCCGTCAATTATAAGCTCCGCGACTGGGTTTTCAGTAGGCAGCGCTATTGGGGAGAACCCATTCCATTAGTGCATTGTCCAAAATGCGGCGTTGTCCCGTTGGAAGAAAAAGATTTACCGCTTGAGCTGCCCGAAACGGATAGCTACACCCCTTCCGACACGGGAGAAAGCCCGCTTGCCAAGATACCCGAATGGGTTAATACCATGTGTCCGCACTGCGGCAGCCCCGCCCGCCGCGAAACCAATACCATGCCTCAATGGGCGGGGTCGTGCTGGTACTATCTCCGTTACCTCGATCCCCATAATGCACACAGTTTTTGCGCCAAGGAAAAGGAAGCCTATTGGATGCCGGTTAACCTCTATATCGGCGGCGCGGAACACGCGGTGCTCCATCTCCTCTATGCCCGCTTTTGGCACAAGGTGCTGTACGATTTAGGTTTGGTGCACACCAAGGAACCGTTTATGCGGCTTGTCAATCAGGGGATGATCACCTCCTTTGCGTATCAGCGCTCGAACGG
Source organism: uncultured Treponema sp. (assembly GCF_938029485.1). Taxonomy (GTDB): domain Bacteria; phylum Spirochaetota; class Spirochaetia; order Treponematales; family Treponemataceae; genus Treponema. The sequence goes on from NZ_CALHGC010000138.1 coordinate 6,972, forward strand.
TTCGCTTGTACCGATCGATGAGGTTGTTCAGACCGGCGATGAGTCTTTTGAGGAAAAAAGCACCGGCGAAAAACTGAAACGGGTTATTGCAAAGATGTCGAAGAGCTTAAAAAATGTTATCAACCCTGATGAGATGATCGCTCAATACGGAGCCGATTCGTGCCGTATGTATGAGATGTTCATGGGGCCGCTCGATATGTCCAAGCCGTGGAACACGCAAGGGTTGATCGGTATTTTCCGCTTCTTGGAGAAAATCTGGGCTCTTTCCGAAAAAGAGCTTATTTCCTGTCCGGTAAACGATATGAGTACGCCGGAACATGCGGAAATTACCAAGCTCCTCAATAAGTCCATTAAAAAGATAACCGAAGATACCGCATCGCTCAACTTCAATACGGCAATCAGCCAGATGATGATTTTTGTCAATACGCTCGGAAAATATCAGACCGTACCCCGCTTTGCATGGGAAGCCTTTATCAAATTACTCGCGCCCTACGCGCCGCACCTCGCCGAAGAGCTGTGGGAGAAGTTAGGCCATACGGAAACAATTGCATATACGCAGTGGCCGATGTTTGTCGAAAAGTTTTGCATCGATTCCGAATGTACGATTGTCGTGCAAATCAACGGAAAGGTGCGCGATAAATTTCAAGCTGCCGTCAATTTGCCGAAAGATGAGCTTGAAGCGCTCGCGTTAAAAACAGATGGCGCACAGCGCTTCCTCGGCGATAAACAGC